>CATMOC010000158.1 GCA_950071955.1 uncultured Mesorhizobium sp.
CCATCCATGTCTTACATCGTGCCTCAGGAATTCGCGTCGAAGATGATCGACGCGGGAGAATCGAAGGTCTTCATGTCCACCAAGGACACGTTGATCCGGGCCTACATGGCCGGCGCCATCCTGGCGCTCGCCGCCGCATTTGCCGTCACCATCACCGTCAATACCGGGCAGCCCCTGATCGGCGCCCTGTTGTTCCCGGTCGGCTTCTGCATGCTCTACCTGCTGGGGTTCGATCTGCTCACAGGCGTCTTCACTCTGGTGCCGCTGGCGCTGATCGCCAAGCGCCCTGGCGTCACCCTCGGCGGTGTGCTGCGCAACTGGGGCCTGGTCTTCATCGGCAACTTCGCTGGCGCCATGACCACCGCCGTCTTCATGGCGATCATCTTCACGATGGGTTTCAGCCATGCGCCCGACGCGGTGGGGGAGAAGATCGGCCACATCGGCGAGGCGCGTACGCTCGGTTACGCCGCCGCCGGAGCCTCGGGCATGCTCACCCTCTTCATCCGCGCCGTGATGTGCAACTGGATGGTCTCGACGGGGGTCGTCGCGGCAATGATGTCGACGTCGGTTTCCGGCAAGGTGATCGGAATGTGGATGCCGATCCTGATATTCTTCTATCTCGGTTTCGAGCACTCCATCGTGAACATGTTCCTGTTCCCCTCCGGCATCATGCTCGGTGGCCAGTTCACCTGGGCCGACTATTTCCTCTGGAACGAGATCCCCACCGTGATCGGCAATCTCGTCGGCGGCGTCACCTTCGTCGGCGCCATGATCTATGCCACCCACTACAAGACCTCGCCGCAGCGGGCACGCCCATCCGACCTGCGTGGCGGCATCCCGGTCGCCGCCGAGTAAGCCGGGAGCGCGGTCCCGCCTTCTGAGCGGGACCGCATCCTGCCGGAGAAGCCGATGCTCCAGGACCTTAACCGTCAAAAACTCGCAGTTACGATCGGCCAGCATTCCGCCGCCGGGCGAAAGACGCTGAACCAGGATTTTCACGGCGCGCTGGTTCCGGTCGGCGCGGCACTCGCCCTGAAAGGCGTGGCGCTCGCGCTGGCCGATGGGATCTCATCGAGCCCCGTCGCCCATGTGGCCGCCGAAACGGCGGTCAAGAGCTTCCTGGACGACTATTACTGCACGTCCGATACGTGGACGGTGAAGATCGCCGCAAGCCGTGTGATCGAAGCCGTGAATTCATGGTTGAACGCCCAGAACGGCGGGACATCCGATCGCAATCGCGGCTATCTCACGACCTTCAGCGCGCTCGTCCTGAAGGGCCGCCAGGCGCATGTGTTTCACATCGGCGATAGCCGCGTGTGGCGGTTCGGCGGCGGTGGCCTCGAGCAGATTACGAACGATCACCGCGTCGAAATCTCCGCGGAGGAAAGCTATCTCGCCCGTGCGCTCGGCGCAGCCGCTTCCGTCGAGATCGACTACAGCCGGTTCGACATCGAGGCCGGCGACGTCTTCGTGCTGACGACGGACGGTGTTCACGACCATGTCCCGCCGCGCGCGATCGCGGCACGCATCGCCGAAGCCTCCGACCTCGACGAGGCGGCCCGCGACCTCGTCGCGCTTGCCCTGTCCCACGGCAGTGCCGACAACCTCACCATCCAGATCGTGCGCATCGACGCCCTGCCGCCGGCCGATGCGGCTACGGCGCTCGGCGAAAGCGAAACGCTGCCACCGGCGGCCCTGCCGCAGCCGCCTTGCGATTTCGAAGGCTATCGCATCGTTCGCGCGCTCCACGCGAGCAGCCGCAGCCATATCTTTCTCGCGACCGACCTGAGGAACGGAGATCGTGTCGCTCTCAAGGTTCCCTCGATCGACCTGCGGGACGACCCGGACTACCTGCGCCGCTTCGCCATGGAGGAATGGATCGCCCGCCGCATCTCCTCGCCGCATGTCGTCAGTCCGGCGCCGGCGCCCCATGAGCGGAAAAGCCTCTACATTGTTACCGAATTCATCGAGGGACAGACCCTCCGTCAGTGGATGGCCGACAATCCTTCGCCCGGCCTCGAGGCGGTGCGCGGTGTCGTCGAGCAGATCGCGCGGGGCCTGCGCGCGTTTCACCGCAAGGAAATGCTGCATCAGGACCTGCGACCCGAGAACGTGATGATCGACGGCGAGGGCACGGTGAAGATCATCGACCTCGGGTCGGTGCGTGTCGCGGGCGTCCTGGAAGCGATGCCGGACCTCGACGACGGAGAGATGCTCGGTACCGTCCAGTATTCCGCGCCCGAATATTTTCTCGGCCAGGGCGGCAGCGAGCGCTCCGATCTCTTCTCGCTCGGCGTGATCGCCTATGAAATGCTGACGGGACGGCTGCCCTACGGCGCCCGCGTGGCGCGCGCGCGTACCGCCCGCGCCCAAGCGAAGCTCTCATACGTCCCGGCTGCCTCGTTCGATCCGCGCGTACCGGACTGGGTCGACGGGGCGCTGCGCAAGGCCGTGCATCCGTCGCCGCTGCGCCGTCACGAAGCGCTGAGCGAATTTCTCGCCGACCTGCGTACGCCCAACCCGGCCTTCCGGACCCGTTCGGTACCGCTCGCCGAGCGGGACCCCGTCGCCTTCTGGAAAGGGGTCTCGGCGTTGCTCACGCTCGTGATCCTCCTACTCGCCTACCTGCTGCTCGAACCCCGCTGAACCGATGGAGACACCTTTGGAAATGATGACCCGCGAAGATGTGACTGCCATGATCCTGTCGGCCAAGCGGCAGGCCGGGCTGACTTGGGAGGGGATTGCGGCGTCGATCGGCATGTCGCCGGTCTGGACCCATTCGGCCGCGATGGGCATGAACGCCATGCCCGCCGAAAAGGCGGTCGCGATGGTGGATGCGCTCGGCCTGCCCCAGGAGGCGGCGCTGGTGCTTCAGGAAAGCCCGACCAAGGTGTGGCAGCAGGCCGTTCCGACAGATCCCTGCATCTACCGTCTCTACGAAATCGTCGGCGTCTACGGCCCGACCATCAAGGCGCTGATCCACGAGAAGTTCGGCGACGGAATCATGTCGGCGATCGATTTCGACATGTCTGTGACGCGCGTCGCTCATCCCAAGGGCGACCGCGTCAAGGTCGAGATGTCCGGCAAGTACCTCGCCTACAACGCCTGGTGAGGCGGGCGTTCCGATGAACACGGGTCCTCAGGAATCGGGAGCATCGTCGATGCAGGTCGTGTCGAGACTCCCGAGTGAAACTGCACCGGCGCGCATTCGGCCGCTCGCCGTACTCCCCGTCTTTCTCGATCTGGCGGGCAAGCGCGCGATCGTGGCCGGCGGGTCGGAGGGCGCCGCCTGGAAGGCCGAATTGCTCGCCGCGGCAGGCGCCCGCGTAGAGATATTTGCGTCGACGCCGGACCTGTCGGACGAAATGCGGCGCATCGTGGGCCGCGAGAGCGCGGTCGTCCTGCGCGAACGGAAGTGGCGCCCGGCCGACCTGACCGGTGCGGCGGTCGCCCTCGCAGATGCTGGCGACGAGGCCGAAGCCGCAGCCTTCGAGGCCGCAGCGCGCACTGCCGGAGCTGCCTGCAACGTCATCGACAGGCCTGCTTTCTGCCATTTCCAGTTCGGTTGCATCGTCAACCGCTCTCCGGTCGTGGTCGGCATTTCGACGACGGGCGCCGCACCGATCCTCGGCCAAGCGATCCGCCGTCGCATCGAAACCCTGCTGCCGCCGGCACTGGCGCAATGGGCCGCGCTGGCGCGCGATCTGCGGGCTCAAGTCGCCGAAACGCTCACCGCCGGAGCGCGGCGCCGCGCGTTCTGGGAAAGCCTGGCCGACCGCGCCTTCGGACCGGCCCCGACCGACGCCGCGGAGGCCGAACTGCGCGAGGCGGCGGTGGTCGGGCCAAGCGGAGGGCCGCGCGGACATGTCACCTTCGTCGGGGCAGGCCCGGGAGACGGCGAACTGCTGACGCTGAAGGCGGTGCGCGCCCTGCAGGCCGCCGACGTGATCCTGTTCGACGATCTGGTTTCCGACGACGTGCTCGAACTGGCGCGACGCGAGGCCAAGCGCATCCTGGTCGGCAAGCGCGCTGGGCGGCCGAGCTGCAAACAGGACGAGATCAACCACATGATGGTGAGTCTGGCAAAGGCCGGCCGCCGTGTCGTGCGGCTCAAGTCCGGCGACCCGATGATCTTCGGCCGAGCGGGCGAGGAGATCGAGGCTCTGTTGCGCGAAGATATCAGCTACGATGTCGTTCCGGGCATCACGGCCGGCCTCGCCATGGCCGCGGCGCTGGGCGTTTCGCTGACGCATCGCGACGGAGCCAGGTCGGTGCGTTTCGTCACCGGTCACTCGAAACGCGGCGGCCTTCCGGAGGATCTGGACTGGCGGTCCATTGCGGACCCGAGCGCGACGACGATCTTCTACATGGGAGGGCGCACGGCCGGCGAGATCGCGGCTCGCCTCATCGCGCACGGCATGGCGCGAAGCACACCGGTCGTCATTGCCGCGGATGTCGGCCGCGCCGGTCAGGAACTGCTCACCGGCTGCCTTTCGATGCTGGCGGATCTTCCTGCGGGGCCCGCCAGTTCGAACCCGGTCCTGATCGGGATCGGTAACGTGTTTGGCGCATGCATCAAGGGTGTGCCTCTGCACCAAGCCGCAGGACGCTCGACCGGGTCGACTTGAACGGGCCGGCATCTGGCGCCTTGCTCCCGTTCGACGAGCGACCAAAGAACGGTCGATGAGCCCACCCCGCACGTTGCGAATTGTCTTCCCGCAATGCCGACAACCCTCGGCATGCGAACGGGGTGCCGCTTTTCGTTCATCGGGACTATGGGCACGGTTCCCCGAGGCAGATCGACGAGCGTCGGGGAGTTCAAGCGTCTCTTGCCTGTCGAATGCAGAGTTGACGCGACATTGATCGTCACCAAGAACCTGGCCGATGGCGCACCCCACGGCAGGAATGCGCCATCAGGACCCGGGTCCTTGCGCCTTAGTCGTTTCGTTCCTCGATCGAGCCATAGACCATGTTGCGGATGATCCCCCGCAGGAGCATGGCGTTCTTCGGGGACTGAACCATGTACACGAGGAACATGTCTTCGTGCGGATCGCCGACCATGTACGTTCCGGCCGCTCCGCCCCAGAAGAAGTCGCCGACGTTGCCCATCAGTCCCGAGGCACCGTCCCGGGTTCGGACCGCGACGCCGAGCCCGAAGCCGTAGCCGTCGCCCGGAAGGTAGTACTTCCCTCGACCAATCTCACCGAGTTGGTCGGTCAGCATGTAGTCGACGGTCATCGGCGAAAGGATGCGGACGCCGTCGAGCTCGCCCCGGTTCATCAGCATCTGCATGAACCGCGCGTAGTCGCGCACGTTCGATACGAGGCCGCCTCCGCCGGTCTCGAACTTGCGCGTTTCCCGCGGATCGAAGACCGGGATGTTGCCGATCATGCGATCATCGTCCTTCGGCTCGGCGATGAGCGCATGGTCCTGCGGATCGGCGACATGGAAGCCGGTGTGGGTCATGCCGAGCGGTTCGAACACGCGGGCCTTCATGGCTTCGCCGAGCGACCTGCCGTCGATCACTTCGATCAGGGCGCCGAGCACGTCCGTCGCGCGGCTATACTCCCAGGCGGTACCGGGCTGATGTTCGAGCGGCAGGGTACCCAGGATCTCGGAGAGTTCGCGGTTGGTGTATCGGCCGTCACCCGGGTTCTTCTCCTTGAGGACCTCGCGCGCGGGGCCGGTGCCGAAGAAGCCGTAGGTCAGGCCCGCCGTATGGCGCATCAGGTCGAGCACTGTGATGGGCCGCTTGGCCGGCTCGGTCTGCACCGTTCCGTCCGCCGCACGTCCGGTGGCGACAGCCATCTCCTTGAACTCGGGCAGGTACTTGTGCAGCGGCGCGGCAAGGTCCAGCTTGCCTTCCTCCACCAGGGCGAGTGCGACCACCGACGTGATCGGCTTGGTCATCGAATAGATGCGGAATATCGTGTCCTCGGTCATCGGTTCGCCGCCGGAGCTGCGTTTGCCGAGCGCCGAGAGATGCGCGATCTGGCCGTGGCGCGCGACCAGCACCACCGCGCCGGGAAAATCGCCGGCGCCGATCCTCTCCTGGAACACGGCGTCGACGCGGTCCAGGTGTTCGGCGGAAAGCCCTACGCTTGCGGGGTCCGCGCGTGGCAGTTCCTCGGTGAACGCAGGCGGCGCCATGATCATGGCAGCGCCCAGCGCGAGATATCGTATCATTTTCATGCTAGTTCCTCCCTCTGTGAATTGGATTCCGGTCGGGCCGTCCTCGACCGCGTCATGGCTCCCAATCGCGTCGTGCCACCACGGTCATCTGACCCTGGCTGCGATGCCTGCCTGCCTGACGGGCCGGTTCTGCCACCACGTGACGGCAATCGGCGGCAGCGCGAGCACGACCCCCACCAGCGAAAGTTCGATAGTGCCGAGGCCGTAGGGGCCGGGAACCGGGGCGGCGACGATGAAGCCGGCGGCTGCGAGCAACACGCGGGTCAGTATCGCGGCGGGACCGGAGCCCATCGGCCCGACGAAGGCCAGATAGCTCTGCATCGCCGAGCCCACGAACCAGATGCCCAGCACGGCCGACGCGACCGCGACCGCCACCTCCTGCGGCGCGCCCTGACCGATCAGGGCCGGGTTGAGCACGAAGAAGAACGGCACGACATAGATCACCACGCCGAGCCGGATGGCTTCCCATCCTGTCTGGATGGGCGATGCGCGAGCCAGTGTCGCCGCGGCGAAGGCGCCCAGCGCCACCGGCGGCGTGATGAAGCTGACCATGCCCCAGTAGAGGATGAACAGGTGGACGGCGAGCTGATTGAGGCCGGCCTGGACGAGGGCGGGGGCCAGCACGATCGCCAGGAAGATGTAGCAGGCGGTTACCGTCATCCCCATGCCGAAGATGAAGGAGGTGATCGCTCCCATGATCAGGAGCGCCGGAATGGAGTTGCCGGCCAGATGCACGAGTTCGGTCGCGAGTGGCCCGGTGAGGCCGGTGGCCTGGAACGCTCCCACGATCATCCCGATTCCGAGCAGGATCGCGACGATTTCGGCAAGTGTCCGCCCCACCGACGCAATCATGTCAATGAAACGGCCTGCGGTGAACCTGTCGCCTCTCCTGAGCTGGTTGACTGCGAGCAACAGGGCGACGGCGTAGAACGGGGCGGTCGTTTCCCACCGGAACGCCATCATCAGGAAGATGAGCAGCGCGAAGACGAAGACGTAGATCCATCCATCGCGCATCGTGGCGCGGAAGCTCGGCATCTCCTCCTTCGGAAGTCCTGCAAGGCCGCGGCGGGCGGCATAGGCGTCGATCTGCACGAAGAGACCGAAATAGTAGAGCGCTGAGGGAATGACGGCGGCCAGAACGATCTCGGAATAGGGAACGCCCAGCCAGGAGGCCATGACGAAGGCGGTGGCTCCCATGATCGGCGGCATCAGCACGGCGCCCGTCGATGCGCAGGCCGTGGAACGGCACGCTGTCCAGGGTCGCGGCGATGGCGTCGGTCAACTGGATTTCGCCGCCGGCGCCGGCAACTTTTCTGTCCAGATGCTCGAAAATATCGGGCTGCAGTATATAACGCCCGATGATCGCGAGGCGCGACGGCGCGTCCGCCGGGTCCGGTTTTTCCACCAACCCCCGGGCGCGGGCCAGACGGCCGTCATCTTCGGCGACATCCAGAATGCCGTAGCGGCTGGTATGGGCCTCGGGCACTTCCTCGGTGGCGACGATATGGCCGCCGGTTTTCTCATAAGCCGCCACCATCTGGCTAAGACATCCGGGCGTCGCCTGCATCAGGTCGTCGGGCAGCAGCACCGCGAAGGGTTGATCACCGACCAGCTTGCGCGCGCACCACACCGCATGTCCCAGCCCCTGCGGGTCAT
>CATMOC010000159.1 GCA_950071955.1 uncultured Mesorhizobium sp.
GGCGAGCGCTTCGACTTCGACCCGGAGACGGCGCGGTGAAGCACGGGCGGCTCGCCGGGCTCTGCTTCGCCCTCTCGACCCTGCTCGCCGCCCCGGTCCCCGCCCAGGAAGGCCCGGAGGGAGGCAGCAAGCAGGTCCCGATCTACGTCGACGTGTCGAACGTCGACAATCCGGTCGGTGCCTTCCAGCCGGGCGACACGCTCATCGTATCGCCGGGGACACGCGTGCGCATCAGCGGCGCGGCCGGGCTCGACCTCGCCGGAAGCACGGTTCTCGTCACCGTCACGCCGCGGGAGGCCGAATGGGACATCGATCCGGGCACCGACGAGGTGCGCTGCCCGGGCGACGAGATGCCCGGAACCAAGGTGGTGGGTACCTATGTGGAAGATCCGCCGAAGACGGTCGAGGTGGCCGTCGGCTCGGGCGGCAGCTTCGAGACCGAATTCGTTCCGAAGATCGACGGCGAACACGAGGTCGTCGTGACCGATCCGGCCCGGCGCTATCGCGGCGAGACGAGCTTCATTTCCGGGACGCCCGAAATCGAGGAGGAGTGCAAGGACATTCCGCAGGACGAGGTCGAGGAGACGGCCGCGGCGCTGACCGGGATCCTTTGCGAGGCGACCGAGGCGTTGAACCAGCGCGTCAAGGAGCTGCCGCCTTCACCCGCGGTAGAAGAGCTGACGCGCAAGCTAAGGGAGGTCGAGGACGAGGTGGAGGCCGCGCTGCCCTGCGAGGAGGCCCCGCAATGGGCGAACGCCTCCTACCACGTCAACAGGCTGCGCAAGGTGGCACCCCAGATGCGGCAGGCGGCGCGGCCCGTGGTCGAGCAGATGGACGCGTGGCTCGCTGCCGCCAGGCAGGCGCGGGCGGAGGCGCCGAGGGCGCTGGCCCAGATCACCCAGGGTAACGTGGTCTGCGACCAGCTCGACATCATCATCAACGGACTGAAATTCGTCGATTTCTATCTCGGGCTGATCATCGAGCCGGCGAAGTTCCTCGGCGACTGGGCAAAGGAGAACATTCCAACCAAGCTGGTCGGGCTGATCCCGCCGGTGAGCCGCACGCCGGCGGTCAAGGATGGCTTGGAGTTGGCTTGGAAGGGCGTGACCAGCTACCAGCCGAAGCTCGAGGCCGGCAAGGTCAAGATCAGCGCGGAAGGCTTCGACCGCACGCTTGCGGCCGGCAAGATGGTGAACGGCGTCGTCACCTATGCTGCCAGCCGCATCTTCGAGCAGCTCTGCCAGACGTTCCAGGGCTCAGTCGAGGGCTCCATGGCGGCGAGCTTCCAGACCGGCGCGCGGGTCTGGTGGCAGTACGACATCAACATCTCCGGCCAGCTGATCCTGCGGTATCCGGCGAATGCCAAGGGTGACGTGATCGCGCTGACGGGCGAGTTCCTGGGCAACGCGACGCACATCAAGTCGTGGGACAATGCCGTGCCGGTGCTGTTTCCCGAGCTGGCGCAGGGGACCGTGTTCCGCACGATGCGCATCGAGCCGATCGTGATGGACACCATCCCGGTGCTCTACAAGAAGAATCTCGGCGCCAAGCTCGGCGAAGCGACGCCGGACTTCAACCCGGTCAAGTCGACCATCGACCAGGGCGGCGCCATCACCCAGTTCGTCATGACACCGGCCTTTTTCCGCGTGCCGGTGCGCGCCGAACTGCGCGGCAAGAAGCTGCGCCTCGAACTGCAGCCTGCCGCCGTGGATTTCGACGATCTGCGGGTCAAGGTGATCCAGATCGTCCTGCCCGTGCTGAGCCTCTGGCCGGAGGTCATCGACTATGCGCTTCCCTACAAGGGAGCACATTTCCTCATGCTGCGCGCCATGAACGACGGACCGGCCGATTTCGACGTCGCGTATGAAGGCGAGACCATGAAGATTACGCGCACGTTCGACCGGAAGAAGGCGACTTCGGAGACCGACGCCACGTACATGCTGAAGATCAACGCGTGCAATCCGGGGTGCTGATGGCGACGCTTCTCCGGCGGGCCGCGGTTCGGTGGGCGGCGGCCATGCTCGTCGGCCTCTCGCCGGGCGCGGCTTTCGCTCAGGTGGAAACGACCACCGCGCCGGCCGCGCTGATCATCGATTCCTCCGGCAGCATGGCCGCGCGGGAGCCCGACGGCCGCGTCAAGCTCGACGCCGCGCGCGCCGTCGTGGAAGATGCGCTGAAGGCGTGGCCAGCGGAGAGGCGGCTCGCGGTCGTGGCCTATGGCCACCGCCGCCAGTCGGACTGCGCCGATATCGAGACCATCGTGCCGCTCGGGGCGGTCTCGACATCGGTCGTGCACGACAGGCTCGCGGCGTTGCGGGCGCGCGGCAAGACCCCGATCTCTCGGTCGCTCGTCCATGCGGCCGGGCTCCTGCCCGAGGGAGACGCGGCGATCGTACTCGTCAGTGACGGGCTGGAGACCTGCGAGGCGGATCCCTGCGCGGTGGCGGCCGAATTGAAGCGGGCAAACCCGCGGCTCGTGATCCACGTGGTGGGTTTCGGCCTCGCCGAGGGCGAGGCTGCCCAGCTTTCCTGCATCGCGCGGAACGCGGGCGGCCGCTTCCTCGATGCCGGCTCGGCGGAAGACCTTGCCTCGGCCATGACCACTGTGGTCGAGACGGTCGCCGCCGAGCCGGCCGTTCCCGAGGCGGCACCGGCCCCGGAGCCGCCGCCAGTCGTCGACACTCCGGCCCCCGAGCCGCCGCCGGCGCCCGTGCCGGAACCGCCGCAGGTCGTGCGCGTCGGCATCGCGGCGGTGGCCGGCGGTCTCGGCCGCCTCGTCGATGCGCCGGTGCGCTGGGTCGTGCGGGACACGGCCGGTGTCGCGATCTACGAGGGCGAGAGCCGCGGCCTGTCGCTCGACCTTGCCGAAGGCAGCTACGGCGTCGAGGCTTACGCCGCCAATGCCAGGGGCGGGGCCACGATCGAGGTTTCCGGTGAGCTGGGCCAGGAGTTCGACGTGGAAGTGGACGCCGGGCGGCTCGACCTGTCGCTCTCGGCCGGCAAGGTCGCGCCGCCCTTCAGCGACCTGGAGGCGGCCGGCACGGTCTGGACGCTGGAGCCGAGGGACGGACAGGGCGCGGTCGAGATGCCGAAGCTCGCCCGCCCGTCGCTGTTGCTTGCCCCCGGCCGGTACCTCGTTCGCGCGCGCCTGAAGGGGCTGGAGGCGGAGGCGGAGGCCACGGTCGCGACCGGCGCTGCGGCGGCGTTGCGGCTGGACGTCCCGCTCGGAGCGCTGGTCCTCGAGGCCGCGCTCGCCGAGGAGGAACCGGCGCTGACCGACGCATCCATGCTGGCGTGGCGCGTGGGCGAAGGCGACACGGCGCAACTGGTCGCCGGCCAGGCGCGGCCGCGGCTGGTGCTGCCTGAGGGCAAATACGCCGTCGCCCTCTCTATCGCCGGCGGCGAGGTGCTTTCGGCGGCGGACGTGGTTGCGGACGAGGAACGGCTCCTTCGCGTCGTCGTGGGCGGCGGCGAATTGGAACTCGGCGCTCGTCTCGGGCCGGAATCGCCGCCCGTCGAGGACTGGCGCGATGCCTACTGGACACTCACAGCGCAGGACGGTCCGGCGGCAGGACAGGAGATCGTGCTGCCCGCCGCCGCGCCCGTCGTGCCCGTTCCGCCGGGGCGCTGGCGCATCTCGGTCCAGAGCGGAACCGTGGTCGTCGAGCACGAGGTGACCGTCGGTCCCGGCGGAAGGAGTGCGCTCGTCTTCGACCTCGACGCGGCCCGGCTCGGCATCAAGGCCGCGCCCGCGGATGGCGGACCGCTCGCGATGAACACGGTCTTCTCCGTCTATGCCGTCGGCACGGATGGCGCGGCCGCCGAGGCGCCCGTCTACTCCGGCGGGGCTTCCGAGGAGGTCTCGACGATCGTCCCGTCCGGCCGGTGGCTGGTGATCGCCGAGGATTCCGACGGTCGCCGCGGTACCGCTGAAGTCGACCTCGGCGCCGGCGAGGAGACCACGGTCGAACTGCCGCTTCGTTGACGTTTGTGCCGAGCGACCCACGGAACTGTCACCGAAAGCCGATAGAAATTACGGACCATGTCGGTCACGATGCAATGACGGATATCGGCAAGGCCGCTCAGACGTCAAAGTCATGGCCGCCGCGACGATCGGCGCCGCGGCACTGCCGATGGCGGCATGGACAGCGCCGGATGCAACCTCGAAAGGAACGAACAGGATGTCATACGTCACCACCAGCGACGGTGTCGAAATCTTCTACAAGGATTGGGGCCCGAAGGACGCCCAGCCGGTCGTCTTCCACCACGGCTGGCCGCTCTCGGCCGACGACTGGGACGCACAGATGCTGTTCTTCCTGCGGAACGGCTACCGCGTCGTCGCCCACGACCGCCGCGGCCACGGCCGCTCGGCGCAGGTTTCCGACGGCCATGACATGGACCACTATGCCGCCGACGCCTTCGCCGTCGTCGAGCATCTGGATCTCAGGGATGCCATCCACATCGGCCATTCGACCGGCGGCGGCGAGGTCGCCCGCTATGTGGCGAAGCATGGCGAGCCGGCCGGACGGGTGGCCAGGGCCGTGCTGGTCAGCGCGGTGCCGCCGCTGATGCTGAAGACCGACGCCAACCCCGAAGGCCTGCCGCTCGAGGTGTTCGACGGCTTCCGCCAGGCGACCGCCGCTAACCGCGCGCAGTTCTTCCTCGACGTGGCCTCCGGCCCCTTCTACGGCTTCAACCGGGAGGGCGCGACCGTCCACCAGGGCGTGATCCAGAACTGGTGGCGCCAGGGCATGATGGGCAGCGCCAAGGCCCATTACGAAGGAATCAAGGCCTTCTCCGAGACGGACCAGACCGAGGACCTGAAGGCGATCTCCGTTCCCACGCTCGTCCTGCACGGCGAGGACGACCAGATCGTGCCGATCCACGATTCGGCCATGAAGTCGATCAAGCTCCTCAGGAACGCGACGCTGAAGACCTATCCCGGCTTCTCGCACGGCATGCTGACGGTCAATGCCGATGTGCTGAACGCCGATCTTCTCGCCTTCGCGAAGGGCTGACCGGCATGACGTCGATCCCGGTGGCGGCGAGTCCCGGGATCTCAACGCATGAAGTCGTTGCGATGCCGGGCGCGGCGTCCACCCTGTTGTCGTTGTTGTTGCGGACGAGGGCGGGCCTCTCAGCCACCGACCTTGACATCCATCGAGCCGATCCTGTCGATCCAGGCATGCATGGTGTCGCCCGGCGAGACCGGCGCGACACCTTCGGGCGTGCCGGTCATGATCACGTCTCCGGGATGAAGCGTGTAGGCCTTCGAGGCGTAGGCGATGAGCTTCTGGACGTTCCAGATCAGGAGGCGCGTATTTGATTTCTGCCTGGTCTCGCCGTTCACCTTGATCTCGAAATCGAGATTGCCGGGATCGCCGATCTCGTCCGCCGTGACGACGTGCGGTCCGAGCACCGTGAAGGTATCGAGCGACTTCCGGAAGGAGCGGTCTTCGGTGCCGCGGATGGTCATGTCGAGCCCGATCATGTAGCCGGCGACGTGTTCGAGCGCGTCGGTTTCCGAAATGCGGAAACCCCGCTTTCCGATTACCACCGCAAGCTCGATCTCGTGATCGATGCGGCGGTCCGGCCAGTCCGCGACCACGGTCTCGCCCGCGCCGATCAGCGAACTGGTCGCCTTGAGGAAGACGCCATAGTCGGCGATCGTCTTCACTTGCGTGCCGAAGTTGATGCCTGTGTCTGCCCGGGACTCGTCGAGATGGAGCTGATAGTTCACCGGAGCCGCGACGATCTTGCCGGGATTGGCGACCGGAGAGAGAAGCTTCACTTCGCCGACCGGTCTGCCGGGCACCGACTTCGCAAGGGCCTCCATCGTCGGACGCAACCGATCGAAATGGTTGAAGAAATGATCGCCGCGCGGCACGGGCCACCTAAGTGGCGGCAGTTCGTCGAGAGCTTTGGTCACGTCGTGGACGAGATCGCCCACGACCACGCCGAGGCGGTCGTCGTCGAAGCGGCAGAAACGCATGTTCTATTCCCTGGTATGCGGATGATCGTCTAGTGGGCGGGCCCGCGCTCTTCGCGCCAGAGGCCGAGTTTTTCCTGGGCGACGCGGTCGGAGAAGCAGAACAGGAAGCTGTCTTGCGTGGCCTTGAAGCTACGCCACGTCCAGCCCGGCGCGACCGCCACGTCCCGCTCGGTGAGGTCGAAACTTCTGTCGCCGATCTTCGCCGTAAGTGCGCCTTCGCCCAGCGCCATGACGATGCCGTCGGTAGAGCGCATCGGCGCGGTCTCGAACCCCTTCGGCAGATGCATCATCCAGGCGGACATGGTGGGCATTGCCCAGCCGCCGTCGATCGGATTCGCATAGCGCAGCGAGACCGCTTCGTGCGCATCCGGGCCTTCGCCTTTCGCCGCGGCGACGAGGGCCGCGCGCGTCCTCTCGTAGGGATAATTGAAGATCGGCGTCGTCTGCCCGTAGCGCTCCACCGGGGCGAGCGGCAGCATGCCGGAGCCGAAGCGCGCGAGCGCATCGCCCTCGGGGCGGACGATCGACTGGCGCTCGTCATTGTAGTGCTCGTTGAAACCGGCTTCGAAGAAGGACACGAGCGGCAGGTCGAGCCCGTCGAGCCAGGCGCACGGATCGGAACCCTCATTGCCGTGGTCGTGGAAGGCCCAGGACGGCGTGATGATGAAATCGCCGCGGCGCATGGTCGTGCGCTCGCCGCCCACAGCGGTGAAGGCGCCTTCGCCTTCCAGCATGAAGCGTAGCGCCGACGGCGTATGACGATGCGCCGGCGCCGTCTCGCCCGGCATGATCAACTGAATGCCGGCATACATCGTCGACGTCGCGCGCGACATGCCGGCGAAGTTCGGGTTCTCCAGGACGAGCACGCGCCGTTCCGCCTCCTGCGCCGTAAGCAACCGCCCGGACTCCATCAGCAGCGGGCGGATGTCGGAATAGCGCCAACGGTGGGGCGCGGCCTTCGACTTCGGCTCGTTCGGCAGCAGCCCGCGCAGTACCTCCCAGAGAGGTGCGAGGTTCTGCGGTGCCAGCCGGTCGTAGAAATCCTTGCGCTGTTCGGGCGTCGAACTGGGTTGGGTCATGTCGTCGTCCTTCAAGAAACTCGTTCGCAAATGCGCTATTCGGCGGCAACCTTGCCGGCTTCCGCCATCGCCCGGCTCGCGACATACTCGCTGGCGAGAACCGAAGCAGCCAGAAGGAAGCCGGCGACGTTGGCGATCCACGCCCATCCCGTCATCTCGGGTGGCAGCAGGAGCAGGAAACCGCCGACCGTGGAAACGATGCGCCAAAGCGCTGGCATGCGTCTGAGCCCATACCCGATCATGCCCGCCGACACGAACCAGACGCCGATGATCGCAGTCGAGACCGAAAGCAGGATCGCGCTCCACGACGTGCTCTGCAACAGCAATGTCGGGGAAAAGACGAACAGGAACGGCACGATGTAGGCGGTCCAGGAAAACCGCATTGCGGCCCAGCCCGTCTTCATGGGATCGGCCTTGGCGAGGTTGGCTGCGAAGAAGGCGGCGATCGCTACGGGCGGCGTCACGAAGCTCATCATGCCGAGGTAGAGGATGAACATGTGCGCGGCCAGCGGCGAGACCCCGACCTCCACCAGCGCCGGGACGATGAGCACGGCAAGCAGCACGTAGACGCCGAGCGTCGGCATGCCCATGCCGAGAATGATGCACAGCACCGCCGAGATGAAGAGCAGCAGAAGGACGTTGCCGGCGCCCATGTCGACGAGGAAGATCGTCAGCGCGAAGCCGAGTCCGGTGATCTGCAATATGCCCATGATGAAGCCGGCGGCGGCGGCGATCATGATGATGTCGGCCGAAGATACCCCGGCGCGGACGCATG
>CATMOC010000160.1 GCA_950071955.1 uncultured Mesorhizobium sp.
CTCCCGAACCATCGGGAGGACGTTCGTGGTCATCGTCATCGGCTCCATCAATCTCGACCTCATCACCACGGTCGACCGTCTTCCCCACGCCGGAGAGACGGTCAGCGGCGACCGCTTCTCGACCGCTCCGGGCGGCAAGGGCGCCAACCAGGCGCTCGCGGCCGCGCGTGCGGGTTCAGAGGTCCGCATGATAGGGTCGGTCGGAAGCGATGCCTTCGCCGAGGAGGCGCTGACCCTGCTGCGCGCCGGCGGCGTCGACCTTTCCGGCGTCCATGTCTCCCACGCGGCGACCGGCGTGGCGCTTATCCTGGTAGGCGCAGACGGCGAGAACATGATCGCCATCGCGCCGGGCGCCAACGCCGCCGTCCTGCCGGGTGACGTCGGCAAGGCCATGATGGAAAAGGGAGACGTCGTGCTCCTCCAGCACGAGATCCCCATTTCGACGGTCGAAGCTGCGCTCCGCGCTGCCCGGAAGGCAGGGGCCGTGTCGATCCTGAACACCGCGCCTTTCCGCGCCGACGCGGTTTCCCTGCTCACCGAAGCCGACATCGTCGTCGCCAACGAGACGGAATTCGAAAACTATGCGGGCGCGCTCGGTCTGACCGGCGCCGATCGTGTCGGCAAGATGCGGTCGTTCGCCGGCACCACCGGCAGGACGATCGTGGTGACGCTCGGCGGGGAGGGCGCGGTTGCCGCTTCGCCCGGCGCCGAGCTTTCGGTGCCCTCGATACCCATCACGCCCGTCGACACGGTCGGGGCGGGCGACACGTTCTGCGGGTATCTCGGCGCGGGACTGGCCGAAGGGGCGGGGCTCAACGCCGCGCTGAAGCTTGCCGCGGTGGCCGGCGCGCTCGCCTGCCTGAAGCCCGGCGCGCAGCCAGCGATACCGTTGCGCTCCGACGTGCTGGAGGCGTTGAAGGCCGCTGGGTAGGAATTTCGGAGCCGACGTCGCTCAGAGACGGCCAAGGCGTTCCGTCAGAAGGTCGAAGAAGCCGTCGGAATCGACGTCGCGCATCACCATGGCGTTCTTCTCGCGGCCGGTGACGCCCCACCAGTCCACCACCGTCATGCCCATGGTGAGTTCGGACGCGGTCTCGATCGCGACGTTGCAGAAGCGGCCCCCGAAAAGGTCGGGACGGATGAGATAGGCGATCACGCAGGGATCGTGCAGCGGTCCGCCGTCGCTGCCGTACTTCTCCTCGTCATAGCGCTCGAAGAATTCCAGCAGTTCCGCTGTCGCGATCCCGACGCGGGTACCGAGCGCGCGGAACGACTCCACCCTTCTGGCGGTCGTCAGCGCCTTGTGGGTAACGTCGAGCGGCATGACGACGAGCGGGATGCCGGCTTTGAAGACGATCTCTGCAGCGTGCGGATCGACATGGATGTTGAATTCCGCCGCCGGCGTGACGTTGCCGCCCTCGAAGAAGCCGCCGCCCATCAAGACGAGCTCGCGGATGCGCGGCGCGATCTCGGGCGCGCGGTTTAGCGCCGCGGCGATGTTGGTGAGCGGTCCGAGCGTGCAGAGCGTGACGGCCTTCTCGTCTTCGGCCAGCAGCGTCTCGACGATGAAGTCGACCGCGTGCTGTTCCTGGAGCGGCATTGCCGGCTCGGGAAGATCGGGACCGTCGAGCCCGGTGCGCCCGTGAATGTGTTCGGCGGTGACGAGCCGCCGCACCAGCGGTCGCGTGCATCCGGCGAACACGCTGGTCTCCGGCCTGCCCGCGAGCTCGCATATCTTGCGCGCGTTCTTTTCCGTCAGCGCCAGCGGAACATTGCCGGCGACCGCGGTGATGCCGAGCACGTCGAGCTCGGGGCTTCCAAGCGCCAGCAGGATGGCGACGGCGTCGTCCTGGCCGGGATCAGTGTCGATGATGATCTTGCGCGGGGCACCCATGGCCAACTCCTGCAACCGCTTGAACTTCATGAAGCGGCGGACCATATCAGTGGCACGCGGGAGAATGCCATCCGGGTTTTTCCGCTTTCCACGTCGCTCTTAGGAGGACCAAATACAGATGTCGCGCATGACGCCCTTTTCGAGCCCGCTCCTGCTCGGGTTCGATGCCATGGAAAAGACGCTCGAACGCGTGGCCAAGACCGGCGACGGTTATCCACCCTACAACATCGAACGGCTCCGCGGGACCGACGCCGATGGTGAGCGGCTCCGCATCACACTGGCGGTGGCGGGGTTCTCGGAAGACGACCTCGAGGTTACGACCGAGGAGAACCAGCTGGTAATCCGTGGCAAGCAGACGGACGACGTCGAGCGCGAATACCTGCATCGCGGCATCGCCGCGCGGCAGTTCCAGCGTTCCTTCGTTCTTGCCGATGGCATGCGGGTGGTGGGAGCGGAACTGAAGAACGGGCTCCTCTCCGTCGATCTCGACCGTCCCCAGCCTGAAAGGCTGGTACGGAAAATAAACATATCGGTGAAAGACTGAACGGAACCCTTAGCTCGAACGCGGGTTGGCATGTTGGCAGCCCTCGGCAAGGAGGCTTGAAATGACTGAACAAGAACGGATTTCCACGATGACGGCGGACCAGTTCGCCCATCTGGGTGAAGGCGCGCTCGCCTACCTCAAGAAGGTGAAGAGCGAGGAACTGAAGGGCCGCTTTCCGGGGATGCCGGAGATTGCACCCGGCCTTGAGCTTTGGGCGCTGTTCGCGGCCAATGGCCAGCCCATCCTGCTGACGGACGAGCGCGACAGCGCGCTCGGGGCCGCAATGCAGAACGACCTCACGGCAGTCAGCATCCACTGACGGCCGCAGGACACCGGCCTGGCACCCGTTCAGGCGGCGTGCGAGGCCGGGGTCGATGCCAGGAAGGTATGAATCGCGGCAGCATCCTTCGTGCCGCGGATTTTTGCGACAGTCTCCGAATCCCGCAAGACCCGCGCGATGCGGGAGAGGGCTTTCAGGTGGTCAGCACCCGCACCCTCGGGCGCAAGCAGCAGAAAGACGATGTCGACCGGCTGATCGTCGAGCGCCTCGAATTCCACCGGATGGTCCAGTCTCGCGAAGACGCCGGTGATCTCTTTCACTCCGGGCAGCTTTCCATGCGGAATGGCGATGCCATTGCCGACACCCGTCGAGCCGAGCCGCTCGCGCTGGAGGATGGTGTCGAATATCTCGCGTTCTGCAAGCCCGGTGATCTCGCTCGCCTTCTCGGCCATGAGCTGCAAAAGCTGCTTCTTGGAGTTGGCCTTCAAGGCCGGCATGATCGCCGGAACGTCGATCAGATCGCTCAGATCCATTGCTTCGCGTCCTTAGTTTGTGCCACCGCGGGGCCGTCCCCAACAGGCCGAGAAATGCGATGAGGCTCTAGGATCCGTTCGATGCCACGGCGGATGGATCGATCCAGCCGATGTTCCCGTCGGCCCGGCGGTAGACGATGTTGATCGTGTCCGTCCCCGCGTTGCGAAACACGTAGACCGGGCTGTCCTTGGTGTCGAGTTCGATGACGGCGGATGCCACGCTCATGGTCTTGAGCACGAGCGAGGTCTCGGCGACGACGGTCGGGGCGTAGTCCTCCGCGACTTCCTCCTCCTCTTCTGCAACCGCGGCAACGATCCTGTAGGGAATGTCGGTCCAGATCGCCTCTTCGGGCGATGCAGCTTGATGCGACTTCAGGCGGCGCTTGTAGCGGCGCAGCCGCTTCTCGATGCGGTCGGCGGCCGCGTCGAACGCAAGTTGCGGATCCAGCGCCTTCCCCTCGGCCTGAAGCGCCATCCCCGTGTCCAGATGGATCATGCAGTCGGCCGAGAAGCGCGACCCGGACTTTTCCACAGTGACGTGGCCGGAGAACCCCCCATCGAAGTATTTCGAGATCGCTTCCTCGATCCTCTGATCGATTCGGGTGCGGAACGCCTCACCCATTTCCATCTGCTTGCCGGATATACGCAGGCCCATCTCGAAACCGACCTTTCCTGCCGTGGTGTGTGACGCTACCGAGTTTATACCTGCGATCGCCCGGCACAAGCACGTGCGGCGACGTAACGCCAGGTTCCGGCGCGAGTTCCGATGTTGCCGGACGGCGCAGCACGCCGGTCCGCGGGTGGGCGGCTTCTAGGAACTTCGATTTGCTTTGTCAACGCGAAGCAAGTCGCCTGAGGGTTTCCGCAGCGGCAAAGACGGCCGGACCAGCCCATGTCTACATCGCGCCGGCCATCGCCCGCTTTTCCCGCCGCCGCTGCACCGAGGACGGAATGTTCATGCCCTCCCGGTACTTGGCGACGGTACGGCGCGCGATGTCGATGCCGCTTTTCCTCAGAACGTCGACGATCGCATCGTCGGAGAGCACGTCAGAGGGTTTTTCCTCGTCGATCATCTGGCGAATGCGATGGCGGACGGACTGGGCGGAATGTGCGTCGCCGCCTTCGGCCGAGGCGATTGCGGCGGTGAAGAAGAAGCGGAGTTCGAAGACGCCGCGCGGCGTCTGCATGTATTTGTTCGCGGTGACGCGGCTGACCGTCGATTCGTGCATCTGAATCGCCTCGGCCACCGTCTTCAGGTTGAGCGGACGCAGATGCCGTATGCCCTTCATGAGGAAGGCGTCCTGCTGCCGAACGATCTCGGACGCAACTTTGACGATGGTGCGGGCACGCTGGTCGAGGCTACGCGTCAGCCAGCTTGCGCTCTGCATGCAATCGGACAGGAATTCCTTGTCGGCCGGGGACCGCGCGCCGGACGAGATCCGCGCCAGATAGGTCTGGTCGACCAAAACGCGTGGCAGGGTGTCGGGGTTGAGCTCCACGGCCCAGGTGCCGTCCGGGGCGGGACGCACGACCACGTCTGGCACGATCGTCTCGGCTCCCTGCCCGGTGAAACCGGCACCCGGTTTCGGGTCGAGCGCCTTGATCTCCCCCAGCATGTCGATCAGGTCGCCTTCGTCCACCCCGCAGAGGCGCCGCAGGGCGACGAAATCGCGTCGCGCCAGGAGGTCGAGGTTGTTCAGGAGCACCTGCATCGCGGGATCGAGCCTGTTCAGCCGCTTGAGCTGGATTGCCAGGCATTCGGAGAGGTTGCGGGCGAACAGGCCGGGCGGGTCGAAGTTCTGGCAGCCGATCAGGACCGTTTCAAGCAAAGAGCGGTCGATTCCCAGGCGCAGCGCAAGTTCGGCCAGATCGTCGCGAATATACCCTGAATCGTCCAGACTGTCCGCCAGTTCCGACGCGATGATCCTGTGCACCGGCTCCGCGAAACCGAAGGCGATCTGCTCGGTGAGGGAATCGCGCAGAGTGACGGCGGCGGCTGCTACGTCCTCGAGGTCGAAACCGCCGTCGCCGCCCGAGCCGCTTGATCCCGCGGCCGATTTCCACGTCAGCGAAAGGTCGGGGCTGAGCCGGTCGCGGGTTCCAGGATCATCCGGATAGAGGTTCTCAAGCGATGAATCCAGGCGGTCGGCGAGCCTTTCGGCATTGTGGTCGAGATCGGAGGCGAACCAATCGGTCTCGCCGTCCGCCTCGCGCTCTGGGGGGGGCTCTGCCTCGGGCTCCGGCCGGTCGTCCTCGTCGGCGCGACGCTCGAGAAGCGGATTGCGCTCGATCTCGTCGTCGATAAAGCGCTCAAGTTCGGCATGCGTGAACTGGAGCAGCCGGATCGACTGCATCAGCTGCGGCGTCATGACGAGCGCCTGCGATTGCCGCAGTTGGAGTTTCGCTGCGAGCGCCATACTGATTACCCTGTACCCCACACCCGGTCCTTGCGGACCAACCGTCCAGCCGCATTAGAAACTGGCCCGGCTTTTGCTTGTCAAGGCCAAGCTATCAGGCGGCGCTTACCGAACGGTTTCAGGGGAAGATCAAAGGCGGATGGTGCAGGCGGGTCAGAGCGAGAACGCCTCGCCGAGATACAGGCGCCGCACGTCGGGATTGCTGATGATGTCGTTGGCCCGGCCATGCGTGAGGACCTGGCCCGCATGCAGGATGTAGGCGCGATCGATCAGCCCCAGCGTCTCGCGGACGTTGTGATCGGTGATCAGGACACCGATGCCGCGGGCGGTCAGATGCCGCACGAGCTGCTGGATGTCGGCGACCGCGATGGGATCGATGCCGGCGAAGGGCTCGTCGAGCAGCATGAAGCTCGGGTTCGACGCCAGGGCCCTGGCGATTTCCAGGCGCCGCCTCTCGCCGCCCGACAGCGCGATTGCTGGCGACTTCCGCAGGTGCGAGATGTGGAATTCCTCCAGCAGCTCGTCCAGCTTTTCCTCGCGCCGCTTGCGGTTCTTCTCGACGACCTCGAGCACCGCGCGGATGTTCTGCTCGACCGTGAGGCCTCGGAAGATCGAGGCCTCCTGCGGCAGATAGCCGATGCCGAGGCGGGCGCGCCTGTACATGGGCATCGTAGTGACGTCGAAACCGTCGATCTCGATCGTGCCCTCGTCGACGGGCACGAGGCCGGTGACCATGTAGAAGCAGGTGGTCTTGCCTGCGCCGTTAGGTCCGAGGAGGCCGACGGCCTCGCCCGCGCGCACGCCGATTGAGACGCCGCTCACCACGGTGCGGCCGCGATAGCTTTTGGACAGGCCGCGAGCGATCAGCGTGCCCTTCAGCTTCTCACGATCCGGCTTGGCCGCCGGTGTCGTGGCGGCGGCGGGGACGCTGGCGGATCTGCGCGAGAAAAACGACACTCCAGGCCGCCCTACTGCGACCGCGAACTCGGCTGCAGGAGCATTTTCACCCGGCCCGAGCCCTTCTTCTTCCCGCACCCGTCCAGCGTCGCCTCTCCGGTGCTCATCAGCACGGTGAGCTTGCAGCCGACGATGACGTTGGGGCCGTCGGAGAGAACGACCTCCTTGCCGGACATGGTCAAGGTGTCGGTCGCCATATCGAAGGCCGCCTGGTCGGAGGTCGCCACTTGGGTCTGGGTCTTGACGTAGACCTTCCCGTCCACTTCGATCCGCTCGATGCTCTGCATCGACTCGCCGCTGGGCGCCTGCTGGTCCCCTTCGCCTTTCTTGGCGTAGTAGACCTTCATCCGCGTCGATTTGAGCAAGGTCTCGCCCTGCACGACGTTGACGTTGCCGGTGAAGATCGCGAGGCCGTCGGCATCGCGAACCTCCAGCTTGTCGCTCTCGATCTGGATCGGCTGGTCGCCGGAGAGCTTCAATCCCGTGAAGCGGCTCTCGCCCTGGGCCATGGCGGCCGAGCAGCCGATCATGGCCGCGAAGAGTGCGGCAAGGGCGCGGAAATGGCGCGTCATCCTAGTTCCCCGTTTTCCCGGCGCCAGCCGCCGACTCTTCGTTCTCTACTTCGCGCGGATCGATCTTCATCCGGACCCTGTCCTCAAAGAGGAAAACGTCTCCTCTTTCAAGAACCTGGAACTTGTCGGAGGTGATGCGGGACCCGCCCTGGACGATTTCCACGGGGTCGGAGGTTCTGAGTTCTCCCGCTTCCATGTCGAGAAATGCCGACTTGAACTTCGCCGTCAGACCGTCGGAGGTGGTGAATGTCGCAGGCGTGTTGATATCGAGGGTGCGTCCCTCGTCGTCGTAGAGCCCGCCATCGGCACTGATGACGGCCCAGGAGTCGGACGAGAGCGGAACCTTGGCATCGATCCCCTCGAGCTTGATGGCACCCGTCATGGACAGATCCTGGATGGCTCGCCTGGCCTTCATGGAATAGGGAAGATTTTCCTTGGTGTAGCCGTTCATGGTCGGATTGGCCATGACGAGCTTGCCGTCGGCGATACCCGACCCGACGATGTCGATCGAAATCCCCGCCGGGGAAAGGACATAGGAATAGATCGCGAAGCCGCCTGCGAGCAGCACCGCCAGGGTGGGCAGCAGGATCTTGAACAGCCGCACCCTGCGGGAATGACG
>CATMOC010000161.1 GCA_950071955.1 uncultured Mesorhizobium sp.
AGAAACGGTCATTCCCGCTGCGCTCGCAGCCACCTCCAGGGCTTCGAACTCGGCCGGCGAGAAGCGGACATGTGCCACCCTATCCTTCCGTTTCGACGCTTCTGATTGGCTGCCGGCCATCGACATACGCACCCTTGATCGTGGTGGGGTTGCGGCCGCAGGCCGCGGATCGAGGGCTTGTCCCTCGATCGTCAGGAAAAATGTATCACATTTTTCCGTATCCTGCCAACCCAAATGATAGTGATTTAATCCACATATCCGCTAAACGGCAAGTTTTCCATTTCAATATGATTGTGTTTCTCCATGTTCGTGTGTTTCTATATCGATGTGAATCCACGTCCACACGA
The DNA here is from genome assembly GCA_950071955.1 of uncultured Mesorhizobium sp. Classification (GTDB taxonomy): domain Bacteria; phylum Pseudomonadota; class Alphaproteobacteria; order Rhizobiales; family Rhizobiaceae; genus Aquibium; species Aquibium pacificus. The sequence continues at coordinate 348 of CATMOC010000161.1, forward strand.
ACATGGCTTCGTGTGTGAGTAGAAACACATTTTTCTAGGGAGATAAGTCGATGACCGTCGTGATCGCCGCCATCAATGGCAAGGGAGGCGCGGGCAAGACGACCGCGCTGATGAACATCGCCGGCGAATACGCCCTGCGTGGCGGCCACGTCGCCATGATCGACATGGACGCGCGGAACAACCTCATGAAGTGGTGGACGGACTGTCAGGAGAAGGACGCTCAGCCCGAGAGCATCGAGGTCTATAGCCACAAGACGGCAAGAGGGTTGGAACGCTGGATGGAGGATAACACCGGTGCGTTCGATCATGTCTTGATCGACACGCCCGGCGAGGACACATCGATCGTAGATCCGGTGATCGCGGTGGCCGACCTGGTGATCTCGCCGATCCAGCCGTCAAAACGCGAAGTGCTCGGTGCCATCGACAGTTTCGAGAATGTGCTGCGCGTAAACGAAGCGCTGGGCAGGACTTGCCGCCATGGCGTCCTGCGGACCCGGATCACCGTGACGGTCCGGCACACGGAACTGTACCGAAAGATCAGGCCGATCATCGAGGACAAGGTCGGAACCTATCTGTTCCGCACCGAGGTGTTCGAGCGCAATGTCTACAAGGACATCCACAACGGCATCGGCACGCTTCAGATGCTGGAGGTGACGGAGGCGATCGCCAAGGCGCGGCGGGAAACGCAGGCGCTGGTCGCGGAGGTCGACGAAATGCTCATGAACGAGGCGGCGACGGGACGGGCAGCATGAGCGGGAAGGAAAGCCTGTCGCTGGACGAATTCGTCACCGCGCCACGCCGGCAGCGTCCGGCGGCTCCCTCTCACCCCGGGCGCGCGCAGAACGAGGGTACGGCCGCGACGAGGGCCATGCCGGACGCTGTGACAGAAGTAGAACGCGAGAAGGGCGAGACGTCCAGCGAAGCGAGCAAGGCGCTGCGGCAGATGAAACGGGCGCGGATGAAAGGGGCGAGCCACTTCGTGAATGTCAATCTGGATCGCGACACGAAGCGCCGGCTCAAGCTGGCCTCCTTCAACCTGGAGACGTCCATGCAGGCCCTTATGGAGAAGGCCATTCGACAGTATCTGGACGCGAACGGATTTTGACGGAAAGTGTGGTCTGCACCGAGCTACGCCGAGAGTCGAGTTGATGTCGTGTCCGAATCCCTGCTAGGAATACTATCGTTTTGGCTCCGATTTTTGGGGTTTGGAGCCAAATTGGGGATTTTCCCGTCTCTTTTGGCGGGGTTGGGGCAGCGAGCGGATTCGAGCGAGCCAGACAATGGCAATCAAGGACGTACAGACTTACATCGACAGGCATGGCCTTGTCGAAACGGAGGATTCCGAGGCTGGAAAGCCGATCTGGCGCAAGCCGGGATTTGACGGCATTCGCGGTCTCCTCGAAATCGAGGAGGAACTGAGCCGCTTCCTGCGGGAGCGGCGCGATGCGCAAAATCTGAACCGCGAGCAGGTCGGCATGATGGTCGGCCTGCATCACGAAATTTACGCCCGGCATGAGCGGGCTGGAGCCAAGTTACGAGTAACACGGCTACTGCATCTGGCCGAACTGCTCGATTTCTCACCAATCGAAGCGATCTACGCGGCGGCTCCGCAGTTCTTCGGCGAGACCGAGCAGGAGGCGGAGGTCAGGTTCAAGCTCGTGATGCGAATGCTGGACCTGCCGGCTGCGACGGCACAGAACCTTCTCATGCTGGTCGAGGAACTGTCGCCGGACAGCGGGACGGACAACGCGACCAAGCCGACAGACCCGAAACGTCGGGGCTGACTGGGCACGATAGACAGGAACGGTACTATCGACCGATAGGCGGCGTCGACACGGTGAGCCCGCCGCGCCGTGATAAACAGAAGATCGCCGGTCTCATGGGTGGTTAGCTTCGGTCATTGCGAGAACCTCGTCCGGGTTGGCCCCTGTGCTTGCCCACCACGCCGCCTCGGCTTCGGCCTCGCTGTAGTAGACATTCTCGACGCTGAACCTCGCGCCGCTGACGTCCTCGATTTCGGCGATGATCCTACTGAGGCCGCAGAGCTTACCGGCCGGAACCGGCACCGCGATTGGGATTTCTGAGTCGCGGTGATGCCATTCACCGGTGTGGAAATTGAAATATTCGTGCGTGAGATCGTCGACCAGATAGTCGTCGAGAAGCGCGACCGGCTCAATCAGCCACGTTTCATAGTAGGCCATCTGGTAGTGGTGAAGGTCGTAGAAGGCGTCCTCTTCGTCCGATGTGCCGCGCGCTGCAACAAGGGTCCGGTCGGCCGCGAGGATCTTGCGCTGCGCGTCGATCATTCTCGCAAGCTTCGCAGCGACGGTGTCGTGCACAGTGCGGGCGAGTTCGGTATCGCACCCGAGACGACTGGCCAGAACGCGGATCCACAAGCCCGAGAGTTGCGCGAAAAGCATGAGAGTGTTGTGTGCCATGTCATGGTCTCCTTCATCTTGATGACGGAGGCCGGCGACGGGCAAGTCGAGCATCGGGTCAAGGATCGCGCAGCGACCGCCGGAGGCGGCGCGTGGGGTCCCGATTTTCTGACGGCGCCCGCCAGGTGGACGGCTGAAAATTGGCGGGACCGCGCGTCCTTGAGGCGATGGGAGCGGCCAGTAGACTGGGATGTCAGAGAGATAGAGACCCGCATCCCCGATCGGGGATGCGCCCATATGCGGCGATCAGCCGGCGGGGTGCGCGAGAGGTTGCCCCTCGTGGCATCGGGGGCGGTCGATCCGGTCCCGGATGCCCTGCGAGAGGGGATCGTTACCGAAGGCGGAGACCGCTTCAGCGGGCTCCGTGAGCGGCGCGCGAGCGAAGCGAATAGAGCCCGGTCGGCCGCAGGTCGGCTCGCCCGGCCACCGCACCTCAACCGATGCATCAACATCCTGAATCGATGAGGCCGGACCGATTCATAGAACTCGTTGGACGGCGTTGATCCCAGACGCAACGATCACGTTATGCAAACCGAAGACGCGATCCATCTCCACCGCATCGATCCTGCGTGCAACATGGCACGGTTCTATCGCCTGTCGGCGACCCCGAGCCTGTTCGGCGATATCTGTCTCGTGCGGGAGTGGGGAAGGATCGGCCGGCCAGGCCGTATGCGCATTGACCTCTACGCTAGCGCGGAGGATGCGAAAGTCGCACGCCTTGCATTGGAACGAGCCAAGAGGCGACGCGGCTACCGTGACGCGCCTGGAGATAGGTGAGAAGGATCATCATGACGACCGGGCAAAAAAAGTGGCCCGCGCCGGATCGTCACCCAGCGCGGGCCTTTCGGTTGAGGCGACTATTTCGTCTGCGGATGTCGCAGGAGGGCGGAGAGAGGACCGTCGTGCGGCGGCCTGTCGGCATCTCTGGCCTTGTCGTCGGCAAGCTGCACCGCGACACTCTCGGATAGTGTGAAGCGGTAGCCTTCGGCTAGCGCCGCATGATGGAGCCCATCCAGCGTCTCGAACTCGTAATCGAAAGTGCCGAGCCAGAGCGCAGGGTCATCGGTGACTTGGTGCGGAAACGCCTGCAGGAAGAAGGTGCGAAGCGGCGGATCGTAGCCGATGACGGCGTCGGGATCTGAGCGGCCTTCGCTCGTGACGGTAACGGTGTAGCGGCTCATGGAAGCCTCCTGTTCTTGTGGAGCGGAACGGGCCGGCCCGTCGCGGCTCACTGCGGGTTGTTCCAGAGGATGACCTTCTTCGTCTCGTCGCCGCCGGGGGCGGGAGCGAGGTTGCCGAAGATCACGCCGATCTCGGGAGCCTCGAGCTTGACCGAGAGGTATTCCTCGCCCGAACGCTGGGAGATGCGGTGCCAGCCGGCTCCGATCTCGAAGCCCGTGCGCTTGTTGACGATGCGGTAGTCCGGGGCGTCCTCGCGGGACTTGGTGTTGTTCGGGATCAAGGTGATCGGGGCGTTGACCCGCAGCGTGGCGAACACGCCTTCCATCGAGCCGTCGGCCTTGGCGGTGAGGTTTGCGATCGTGGTGGCCATGGTAGTTCTCCTTCGGTTGCATCGGGACCATTCCCGATGGCGTCGAAGGAGAGGGCCGTCCTGCTGCGGTCATCTCGGCACAAATTCTGGAAAATTCTATTTGCCGAAATCGGCGGGCCGCACTTTCAAGGGCCCCGCTTGCGGGAAGGAAAGTGCCTGGCCCGTAACCAAAAACGAAAATCGAATTTTCCTGAATTTTTGTCGAGAGTACCCCAACGGGGTTGACCGCATAAGGCAGGCGGTCCTCTACAAAGGCGACATGAAAAGGGAATGGACCGGATGTGACCGACGGCGAGGCACCCCCCGGCCACCATCGCAATCCCCACTGCCCCGGCGCGGCAAACAGGAGTGCGGTTTGCCCGGCTGCGAGCCTGCCCCTTCATCACCGTCCCGCGCCCGACTACCCCGCGCGGAGGTCCCTGCCCCGTCTTCCGTCACGCGTCCGGTCCCGGGGTCGCTGCGGCTGGTGACGCTCTGTCGCGGCGCCGGCCGGGTACTTCCCGGGTCAAGCGCTGCAGCCGGGAATGCGCTGCCTGATCCCGTAACCGCCCTACCCGCGGGCGCGGCAGACAGGCAGGACGTTTCTGAGGATTGCCGGCAGGCTGCGACGGGTCGGCTTCGCAAAGGAGCCGGTGAACGCCTGCGGCCGGGTCAGCGCGGACGGTATTAGCCGCCCCGGTCGCGATCTGGTGTCTGTCGGCTCGCCGCGATCAGTCGGCCAGTGCGAGGCGCTCGTCCGCCGTCATGCGTGCATCGACCTCGCGGCGCACGTCAGATCCAGCATGGTGCACCATGGCCTGCCAATTCTCGATGTTGTGGATTGTCGCAACCCTGCCGCGCATCATGTCGTAGACGACGCAGGGGCTGCCGATCACGGCAAGGCGCAGCATGTTGAGGCAGGGGCCCGGGGATGCGCCGTCCCAGATCATCAGACCGAAGTCGGCGCGGCGAGCCATTTCGCGGTCCTTCCCGGCGTGGACGGCAAAGCCTTGCGCATCGTCCGGTGGGGGAATGCGATAGGCAGCCCAGTCGCCGAGATTGTTGCGGGGTTCTGCTCCGGAATGGAAGACGCCGACATGCTCGTAGTTGTAGCCTGCGAGCAGGCCCTGCATCTCGGCGTCGGCTCCCGGCGCATCGCCGATCAGCACACCGTGCTCGGCCGAGACGATTGCGCCGATCCGTTCGATCGCGGGGAACGGCAGTTCAAAGATGTCGCGTGAGCCGCCCAAAAATATCATCGCCATGGTCGCTTTCCTTTCTCTCAAACCAACCACCCCGGCCCGGCTCTCCTCTCCCTCTCTCCCGCGCGAGGGATCGTCACCTAAGGCCGAGACGGCGAACCCGGCTCGGGGAGCGGCGGCACACCGCGAGTAGAGCCCGGCCGGCCGCAGGCCGGCGCGCTCTGACAGATCGGGAGACGGGAACTTCAGTCAGCGCGCATAGCGCAGGAGAATCGACAGATTTTCCCACGAGGAAGAAGGACCAACCGTGCAAGGAGCGCTCGGCGTCGACTCGCGATGACAATGACCGAATGGGCGAAGAAATCAGCGTCGTCGGTCAGCCCGATCGGTCAACACCTGTCAATCCAGGCGGCTGATGCGACGTCCCGATTGTCGTGCTTGGGCAAAGGCGGTCGCAACCTTCATCACGAAGGCTTTGCTGAAACGGCCGAGGACATGGCTGCCCGGCTCGATGTACCAGGAGCGCTCGGCGATATCATAATTGTATTCGTCGACGACGATCCAGCATCGCTTGAGGTCGCCGAGTCCGGCGCGCTGGCGCTCTATCTCCGGGATGTCCAGCGCCATGCGACCGCCCTGCGGCGGCTGCGTGGTGATGGCTAGCAGCGCTAGATGCGTGAGTTCGTCGTTCACGTCGCGCACGGCGACGATGACACAGGTCGGCCGGTTCTTGCGGCCTTCGGTCTCGCCGCGATCCTGCTGCCATGCCCAGAGATAGGGATAGGCGATGATCTGCCCGGGCAGGTATTCACGGCTCATCGTCATAGCCCTCGCCGCGCGCGAGCCGGTCGATCTCCCCGGCGAAGAGGTCCTTGTGCTCCTGCGGCATCTCGGAGACGGGATAGGCGCGACGCGGATTCCGGCCTGTACGCATCCGCTCATAATGCTCGTAGCTCATAAGCACGAAGCGGGGTTTGCGGTGCTTGGTCAGCACAATCGGTTCGCGGCTGGCGGCATCGGTGACGTCGCCTACCTGCTTGTTGAGATCGCCTGTCGTGAACTGTCGCATGCCATAGCTCCTTATCGAACTCCATATTATCCCGATTTTCCCGATTTGCAAGAAAAGCTCTGACGGTATGACACCAGAGCGGCGGATCCAGGAAGCTATGCGCGCGACAAACCCGACCGCGCAGACAGTCGGGTTCTTCGACGCGGTAAAAGGGAGGTGGCGCTCACGCGCCACCCTCGGTGAAGCGCCAGACGGGGATGCCAAGGCGGCGTGCCTTGTCGGCGAGGTTCTCGGTGATGCCGGAGCCGGGGAAGACGATCAGCCCGTAGGGCATGACCGACAGGAGCTGGTCGTTGCGGCGGAACGGAGCCGCCTTGGCGTGCCGGTTCCAGTCGGGCTTGAAGGCGATCTGCGTGACCTTGCGGTTCTCCGCCCAGCAGGCGGCGATGCGCTCGGCGCCGCGCGGGCTGCCGCCATGGAGCAGCACCATGTCCGGGTGCTTCTCATGGGCCTTGTCGAGCGCCTCCCAGATCCGATCGTGATCGTTGCAATCGAGACCGCCGGCGAAGGCGATCTTGGTACCAGCGGGCACCAGCACCTCGGTCTCGGCGCGGCGGCGTGCGGCGAGGAAGTCCCGGGAGTCGATCACCGCCGACGTCATCGCCTGATGGGAGACCTTGGACCCGGTGCGCGGCCGCCATGCCGACCCTGTTTGCGCCTCGTAGAGGTCGGCGGCCTCGTCGCGCATGATTTCCAGCACGTTGCGGCGCTCGATATAGGTGGTGCCCTCGGCCGTGAGCCGTTCCAGCTCGACGGACTTCACCTCGGAGCCGTCCTGCTCTCCCTGGCTCGATCGCTGCGCTTCCTCGTTGCGGTCGAGGTTGCGGGCGACGCGCTCGGCGGCGCGGTGGAAGAGATTGGCGAAGGACCAGAGCAGGTCGTCGAGGTCGGGTTCGAGCCTGGTGTCGCCGAGCATGCCGGCGAAGGTCTCGACGATCCCGGCGAGGCCGGCACGGATCACCTCGTCGTCGGGCAACGGGCGGGGATCGGGCTCGTCCTGATGCGGGCGATGGCCGTACATCTGCAGTTCGAGGATGACGCGGTCGGTCGGCGAGGAGGCGTGGTAGGGCTCGTAGGCGTCGTCGAAAGGAAGCTCGTACGTCATGGCGTGTCTCCGTCGGTTGTGCCGCGCCGATCGCGGCCTGACAGCGAAACCCGGCCGCGCCCAGGGCGCGG
>CATMOC010000162.1 GCA_950071955.1 uncultured Mesorhizobium sp.
GGCGTGCCGGGCATCGACATCAGGAGCGAATTCAGGAGTTCGATCTTGCGCCGGTCGTTCTGCAGCAGTGGCGCGAGGCGACGGCGGATGCCGAGGTTGATCCGCGCGCGCTTGTCCTCGGCATAGGTGCGCCAGAGATAGTCGCGCTCCTGGTCGCTGACCATCTCCAGCGTCAGCTCGTCGTGGTTGCGCAGGAAGATGCCCCACTGGCACCCTTCCGGGATTTCCGGCGTCTGGCGGATGATATCGGAGATCGGATAGCGATCCTCCTGCGCCAGCGCCATGTAGATGCGCGGCATCAGGGGGAAATGAAAACCCATGTGGCATTCGTCGCCATCGCCGAAATAGGGCCGCGTGTCTTCGGGCCACTGGTTGGCCTCGGCGAGCAGCATGCGATCGGAATAATGCGCATCGAGTTCGGTGCGGATCTTCTTCAGGACCACATGAGTCTCGGGAAGGTTTTCGTTGTTGGTGCCTTCGCGCTCGACAAGGTAGGGGATGGCGTCCAGCCGCAACCCGTCGACGCCGGCGTCGAGCCACATGTGCATGACCTTCAGCACTTCCCGCAGCACGCGAGGATTGTCGAAGTTGAGGTCCGGCTGGTGCGAATAGAAACGGTGCCAGAAGAACTGTCCAGCCACCGGATCCCAGGTCCAGTTCGACGTCTCGGTGTCGAGGAAGATGATGCGGGTTTCGGGGAACTTGGTGTCGGTGTCGCTCCAGACGTAGAAGTCGCGCGCGGCCGACCCCGGCTTGGAGTTGCGGGCCTTCTGAAACCAGGGATGCTGGTCGGAGGTATGGTTGATGACGAGTTCCGTGATCACCCGCAGCCCGCGCCGGTGCGCCTCGGCCACGAAGGCCTTGAAGTCGCGCATGGTGCCATAGGACGGGTTGATAGAGCGGTAGTCGGCGATATCGTAGCCGTCGTCGCGCAGGGGCGAGGGATAGAACGGCAGGATCCAGATCGCAGTTACGCCGAGATCCTGGATGTAATCCAGCCGCCGCATCAGGCCGGCGAAGTCGCCCATGCCGTCGTCGTTTGAATCCTGGAACGCCTTGACGTGCATCTGGTAGATGATGGCGTCGCGATACCAATCGGACTGGCTGCGGTCGATCGCGCCGTCCATCTTGTTGCTGATCGACTTCATGCCTGGGTCACCGGTCCGAGGAGACGCCAGATGGCATAGGGCCGCGAATGCGGATCGAGGGCCAGCCTGTGATGCTTGCCGTACCAGGCGAAGGTGTTGCCGTTGACGAGGTCCTGCACCTCGATCGATCCGTCATCGGGGATGCCGAATTCCCACAGCGGCACCTCGAAGTCGAACTCGTGCGCGTTGTGCGGGTCGAGATTGACGTGGAACAGGAGATAGCTTCCCGACTTCGGGTCTCCTTTTGAATAGTAGAGCACGTTGTCATCCCATGCATTGTGGAAGCGCAGCGAGGTGAAGTCGCGCAACGCCGGGTGCTCCGCCCGCAGGCGGTTGATGAGGCGGATGTCGTCCTTGATGTGGAAGGACTGGTCGAAATCCCAGTGCCGGATCTCGTATTTCTCGGAGTCGAGATACTCTTCCTTGCCCGGCATCGCCGCCGCGTCGCAGATCTCGAAGCCGTTGTAGATGCCGTAACTGCCCGACAGCGTGGCCGCCATGATCAGGCGCGTGCGAAAACCCGGTCGGCCGCTCTGCTGGAGGAAGACGGGATTGATGTCGGGCGTGTTGGTGAAGAAGTTCGGCCGCATGTAGTGGCGGCACTCCTCCTGGGTGAGTTCGGTCAGGTACTGCTCCAGTTCCCACTTGAGATTGCGCCATGTGTAGTAGGTGTACGACTGGGTGAAGCCGACCTTCGCGAGCCGCTTCATCACCTTCGGACGGGTGAACGCCTCCGACAGGAAGATGACGTCCGGATGCTGGGCTCGAATTTCCGCGAAGACCCATTCCCAGAACGGGAACGGCTTGGTGTGCGGATTGTCGACGCGGAAGATCTTCACACCATGGTCGATCCAGTAGAGGAAGACGTCCCGCAGCGCATACCAGAGCCCGGGAATCGAATCGCGGTAGAAATGGACGTTGACGATGTCCTCATACTTCTTCGGCGGATTTTCGGCGAACTTGATGGTGCCGTCCGGGCGCCAGTCGAACCATTCCGGATGCTCCTTGATCCAGGGATGGTCGGGCGAACACTGGATGGCGAAGTCGAGCGCGATCTCGAGGCCGTGATCGGCGGCTTCCTTCACCAGCCGATCGAAATCCTCGATCGTGCCGAGTTCGGGATGGATGGCGTCGTGACCACCCTCGGCGGAGCCGATCGCGTAGGGACTGCCGGGATCGTCCTCGGTCGGAGTGAGCGTGTTGTTGCGGCCCTTGCGGTTGGTCCTGCCGATCGGGTGGATGGGCGTGAAGTAGAGAACGTCGAAGCCGAGGTCGCGCACATAGGGCAGCCGGGCGATGACGTCGTCGAACGTGCCGTGGCGGTTGACGTCGAAGGACTGCGAGCGAGGAAACATCTCGTACCAGGCGCCGAAGACCGCTTTTTCGCGCTCCACGATGACGTCGAGCGCCCGCTCGTAGCGGGTCAGGCTGTTGCGGGGCGCGGCCGCCCTCATCAAAGCCGCCGTCTCGTCGCTCAAGAGCAGCGAAAGCTTATGTTGCTCATCGGCTTCGCCCTGCAGGGAACTCGCGAGGCTCTCCAGCGCGGCGGCGCCGTCGGGATCGCGGGGGTTCGCCGCGGCATCGGCGACCATATGACCGGCTTCGGTGATTTCGAGGCTTACATTCTGCGAGGCGGCAATTTTCTTGCGCACATCGCGGGCCCAGCCGCCAAAGAGGTCGCGCCAGGCGATGACCGTGAATTGGTGGTCGCCAATGTCGGGAAACACGATTTCGCCGCGCCAGCGATCGTTCTCGACGAACTCGAGCGGCGCCTCGGTCCATCCCTCGTCGCCCTTGCGGCGCCACAGGAGCGCGGCGTCGATGGCGTCGTGGCCTTCGCCGAAAACGTCGGCTTCAATGACGAACGAGGTGCCGGCAACGGTCTTGGCGGGAAAACGTCCGCCGTCGATTTCGGGATCGATGCCCTCGATTGCCAAGCGGCGATCCGCGAGGTCGTAGAGGCGTTCGCGCTCTGACGAACCTTCCTGCGGGACAAAGGGTTTCGTCTTTTTCGCGATCCTGCTTCCGCTCACTGCCTTGATGACGCTCTTCATCGGGCATCCGGGACGAAGGAGTCGAAGAAACGGGCGAACGCGGAATGTGCGGCGCCCAAGGCGTTTTTCGAAGGATTCGTGTGTCGCCCTAGCATCAGTGTCTCCCGGCCTATGTAACTTGAAACAGCACCACCCGTCAAAAGTTCCGCCTCGTCGGACCGACTCGCGAGCCCCGCGTGAATTTCGATTCGCTCATGGAACAAGGATAATCGCCCTGCGTTATCGCGTTGCGCGGGCAGTGCGCCAAGAAACCGCCGGGAGGATTTCATGAACATGTTGAGCCGCCGGTTCGCGGGCGAGGGCAAACCGCTCTCTGCCATCGATGAGCCGGAATCCACGATTCGCTTCGCTACCACCTGCGGCGCCACCGTGACGATCGACGTCACCGAGGGCGCGCGCGCCAGCCAGGAAGACGTCCTGGTTCGCGCCAAGGAGGCCGTGAAGCAGCTCGCCGCCGCTTTCGAAGCCGCCGATGCGGAGCGTAAGAGGTCGGAACTGCGCCGTCCCAACGAGATAGATGCCGGCGCGCTGTTCCGTTCCTGGGCCTATCGCTGAGTGAATCAATCGAGGGGTCCGCGGATGTCCGTTGCGACCCCTCCTCCCCTTGCGTCTTCGAAGCGGTGCCGCCGTCCGGCGGCACGTTCTCGTTCAGGCGGTGCCGCGATCGGCACCTTCCGAGGTGTGGGTCCGCGCTTGCGTCTCTTCCACCGGGCGGCTCAGTCCGCCGGCCGGGCTGGCAATCGTTTCGTGGGATGTCGTGCGCCGCTTGTGCCCTGTCCCCTGGCGGGCGACGCGCGATACGATTTCGTAGGCTGCCTCGATGACTTCGTCGCGGCTGTACGCGTCTTCCCTCGCCGCCAGCCGGCATTCGACCGTGACATTCTCGCCGGCGTCGCCGATGAACTGGACGGAATAGTGTGGGGTAGCGGCGTCGCTGTGATGGATTACATGCGGCTCGAACTGGGCCATGGTGGAACCTCGATCTCGTTCCGGGCTACAACCCCGCCACGCCCGGCAAGTTCCCCAGGCCGGGAGCTTGTAGTCGGCCACTGAAGCGCAAACGAGTGTGGACAATCAATTCATGAACGAGACACAGGAAGCGGCCGACTTTGCTTCGATGTCGCTTGACCCGGCGAGGACGGCATTCTTCTTCGACTTCGACGGCACTCTTGCCGAGATCGTCGACGACCCTAAAGCGGTGACGATCGGCGACGACGTCCGCGATGCACTCGTGGCCATCCGCGATGCGGCGGGCGGGGCCCTGGCGGTCATCTCGGGCCGGGAGATCGCCGCGATCGACCGCTTTCTCGCGCCGCTCACGCTACCCGTCGGTGGAGCGCACGGGTCGGAACGCCGGGGCGTCGCGGGCGAGGTGCATCGCGCCGCCGTCGATCCGCGCGACCTCGACCGGCTGGCGGAGCGCGTCGCGAATTTCGCCCGCGGCGTTCCAGGCACCACGGTGGAGACTAAGCGGACCTCGGTCGCGCTGCACTACAGGCGCAATCCGTCGGCCGAACGGAACTGCATCGCCTTCGCAGAAGAACTGGCGGGCGAATATGCTTCGGCTTCCCTGCTCGCAGGCAAGATGGTGCTGGAATTCAAGTTCAGCGCCCGCACGAAGGCCGACGTGATCGGCGACTTCATGGCGGAGGAGCCGTTTTGCGGACGCCGCCCGGTTTATTTCGGCGACGACGTGACGGACGAGGATGCGTTTCGCGTCCTGCCGGAATGGGACGGGTTGGCGGTCAAGATCGGCGAGGGACCGAGTATCGCCCGATACCGCCTCGCCGACCCGGCGGCGCTGCATGCATGGATGAAGCGCCTGGCGAAGGGCGAGAGCCGATAGCGCGGAACGGATCGGTCCGCGAGGCTGTTACACTTGCAGGTAGGACGAAACACGGAGACGAGTAAATTGGGGAGAACCGAACGATGAGCCGGGTTGTGGTGGTCTCGAACAGGGTGGCGGACCTTCGCAAGACGACACAATCGGGCGGACTGGCCGTTGCGGTCGCCGACGCGCTGAAGGCCAAGGGCGGGGTGTGGTTCGGCTGGGACGGCAACACGCTGGAGGACGAGAGCGAAAAACTCGTAGTCGATACCATCGGAAGCGTCGACGTCATTTCCACACCGATGACGATCGAGGACTACACGCAATACTACATCGGATATTCCAACAGCGTATTGTGGCCCCTCTTCCACTACCGGACCGACCTCGTCGACTACCGGCCCCAGTATTTCGAAGGCTATATGCGGGTGAACGGCAAGTTCGCCTTCCTTCTTAAGCCCTTCCTCTTGCAGGACGACCTGGTCTGGGTCCACGACTATCACCTGATCCCGCTCGCGGCGCGTCTTCGCACGCTGGGATGCCAGCAGAAAATCGGCTTCTTCCTGCACATTCCCTTTCCCCCACCTGACATCCTCGCCGCTTTGCCCAACCATCTGGCGCTGGTGGAATCGCTGCTCCAGTACGACCTGGTAGGATTTCAGACTTCGGCCGACATGAACAATTTCCATCGCTGCGCGGAGGATTTCTTCCCGGATTCCATCGGGGAAGACGGCGAGATCACCTACAAGGGTCGACGAGTGCGCCTGCTGCGCCTGCCGATCGGGATCGACGTCGATTCATTCATCGAAATGGCGAGGTCCGGCGTGGAGGAGGTCAGCATCGACCGGATGCGCCGCGCCATCCTTGGCCAGCATCAGGTCATCGGCGTGGACCGCCTCGACTACTCCAAAGGCATTCCGGAACGTTTCGAGGCCTTCTCGCGGATGCTCCATCTTCATCCAGAGCTCGAAAAGACAGTTTCCTTCCTGCAGATCGCCCCGCCGACGCGGGAAGACGTGACGGCCTACTCGGAGATCCGCGAGAAGCTCGAAGGCCTGGCAGGGTCGATCAACGGCAAGTTCGCCGATTTCGACTGGACGCCGATCCGCTACATCCACCGGCCAATCCAGCGCCCAATCCTGGCCGCCATGTTCCGCGCCAGCCAGGTGGGGCTCGTGACGCCGCTTCGCGACGGCATGAACCTGGTTGCAAAGGAATACGTGGCAGCTCAGGACCCCGAAGATCCCGGCGTTCTGATCCTGTCGCAGTTTGCTGGAGCCGCCGAGGAACTGCACGAGGCCCTCATCGTCAATCCGCACGATACGGACGAGATGGCGAAACAGATGTATCGCGCCATCAAGATGCCGCTCGAAGAGAGAAGGTGGCGCCACGAAAAGCTGCTCGAACGGGTGAGGGAGAGCGAGGCCGGAACCTGGATGCAGAACTTTCTCGACGTTCTCGAGGGCGACAACGCGCAGGGCGCGTCCCACTAGGCCGCCCGGAAGAAATCGGAACGAGGCCGACGGTCGCCGCAGACACGGCTGCGACCCGCACCTCCCTTTGCCAACGAATAGCCGGCGGCCGCAGCCGCGTGCCGGCCATTGCCCGCGTGCATTGCACCACCGGCAAGCTGCGCACCTGGCTTCGTTCCCTCACCGCAGCGGGAAAGTTCCGGCGCTGTGGAACACCCAAGCGTTCCGCGGGTTGTAGCCGCAACACGATCTCGACATCCGGAGGTGAACCCATGAATTCCATAATCTATCTGATCGGTTTGATCGTCGTGGTCCTCGCGGTCCTGTCTCTCTTGGGCCTGGCATAAGGAGTACTGACGATGATTGACGAAAACAGAACGACGAGCGCCTCATCCGGCGGTGACGCGGAAGCCTTGAAGGGCCGTCTGCAGCAGGAAAAGGATTCCGCCAACCGCGTCGCCAGCGACGCAGTGGGCGCGATCAAGAAGGACGCCATGTCGATGGCGGAAGGCGCCCGAGATGAGGCTCTTGCGCGCGGCGAACAGATCAAGAGCGAGGCGGCCGACGGCCTTCACACCTTCGCAGATGCAGTGCGCAAGGCGCGAGACGAACTAGACAAGGACGGAAGCCCGGTCTCGGGCTTCGTCGGCCAGGCGGCCGATGGTCTGGAACGCCTGTCGCGCAGCCTCCAGAACACCTCGGGCCCCGAAATGCTCGAAAGCGTGCGCGAGTTCGGCCGGCGCAACCCGATGAGCTTCGTCGCCGCCAGCGTGCTTGCCGGCATCGCACTCAGAAGGCTCGCCCAGAGCAGCTCGCGCCATGCCCAGCGTCCGTCCACCGGCACGCGCGGGACCGACGCCTATCCGACGCCTGCGCCTTCCACTTCGGCTGCACCCGCACGGGCCTACCCGGCCGGCGAAAGCGCGGTGACGCCAGCTCGCACGACGGGAGGTCCCCTATGAGCATCGATCAGGATCCACGTTCCCTGGGGACCCTGGTGACGGATCTCGTCAACCAGATGTCCGAACTGGTGCGGACCGAAGCGCGCCTCCTGCGCTCCGAAATGCAGGAGAAGTTGTCGAAAGTCGGCACCGGCGCGATGGAGATCGCCGCAGGCGCAGTGTGCCTGCTGGCCGCCCTCCTGGTGCTGCTGCAAGCCCTCGTCGTGGCGCTGGCCGAACTCGGCCTCGGAGCCGGTTGGGCTTCGCTGCTCGTCGGCTTGGTCGTAGCCATCGTCGGCTACATGTTGATCCGCCGCGG
>CATMOC010000163.1 GCA_950071955.1 uncultured Mesorhizobium sp.
CTCGGCGACGCTGCTCCTGCTGCAATACATCTACGAGACCGGCTTCGCCTTCCGTCCGCAGCTCTTCGGCCTCGCTGCCGCGGCCTCGCTGCTGATGGCAGCCGTGCTGCTCGTGTTGACCCTGCTGCAACTCGCCGCCACGCGGCGGCAGGCGGAGGGGTAGAATGGCGAACGTCCTCTCCTTCCTCACCCGCACGCGCGGCCGCGGACGGTTCGATCTTACCGACTGGCTCACCTGGGGCTATCTGGCACTGGCGGTGCTGTTGATGTTCGGGCCGGTGTTCTGGGTCGCCCTGTCGTCGTTCAAGACGGAATCCGCGCTCCAGGAATACCCGCCGAGCCTGCTGCCGCTGGCGCCCGCCAGCGTCGCAGTCGAAGGCCACGAGGAGCCGCTGCAGCTCTTCCGGATCACCGGCGGGGAGCACGAAGGCAAGGTGCTGGCGCAGATCCGCCGCATCGGCCTGAACTCCCAGATGGTCGACCCTGAGAACCCCGGCGCGCGGATCAACGTCAACATCAACGATCGGGTGCCGGTGCGCGAGTTCGCGCTCGCGGCGGAAAACTACACCGTGCTGTTCGAGCGGTTCAACTTCGCGCTCTATTTCTGGAATTCCGTCTTCATCACCGTGGTGGCCACCATCATCACGGTGCTGTTCAACTCGATGGCCGCCTTCGCGCTGTCGAAATACCGTTTCCGGGGACGTACCGCGGTGTTCATCCTGATCATCGCGACGCTGATGATCCCGCCCACGATCAACCTGGTGCCGATCTTCCTCGTCGTCTCGGAATTGGGCCTCGTTAACTCGCCCTGGGGTGTGATCTGGCCGGCCGTGGCGACGCCCACAGGCGTCTTCCTTCTGCGGCAATACATGCTCACAATCCCCGACGATTTGCTCGACGCAGCGCGCATGGACCATGCATCCGAATGGCGGGGCTACTGGCGCATCGTGCTGCCGCTGGCCGCCCCTGCGCTGGCCGTGCTCGTCATCTTCTCCGTCATGTGGCGCTGGAACGAGTTCCTGTGGCCGCTGATCGTGCTCAACCGGTCGGAGGAATTCACGCTGCAGCTCGCGCTCAACTCCTTCCAGGGCGACCTCCAGACCAGCTGGGCGCCGCTGCTCGCCATGACGGTGCTGACGCTCCTGCCGATCACGCTGGTCTTTGCCGTGCTGCAGAAATACATCACCGCGGGCATCGCGCAGTCGGGAGTGAAGTGATGGCCGTCGTCGAGCTCGACAATCTCGTCAAGGATTACGGCCAGGTGCGCGCCATCCACGGGGTCGACCTCCGCATCGAGGACGGCGAGTTCTGCGTCTTCGTCGGGCCGTCGGGCTGCGGCAAGTCCACGCTTCTGCGCATGATCGCCGGGCTGGAGGACATCACCGGCGGCGAACTGAAGATTGATGGAATGCGCGTCAACGAGCAGCGGGCATCCGAGCGCGGGCTCGCCATGGTGTTCCAGACCTACGCGCTCTATCCGCACATGACGGTGCGCCAGAACCTCGCCTTCGGGCTGGAGAACATCCGCACGCCCAAGCCCGAGATCGAGACGCGGGTCGCCGAAGCCGCGCGCATGCTCCAGATCGAGGCCTATCTCGACCGGCGGCCGAAGCAACTCTCGGGCGGCCAGCGCCAGCGCGTGGCGATCGGGCGCGCGGTGGTGCGCGAGCCGCGCGTGTTCCTGTTCGACGAGCCACTGTCCAACCTCGACGCGGAACTGCGCGTCACAATGCGCGGCGAGATTTCCGGCCTGCACCGGCGGCTCGGAAACACCATGATCTACGTCACGCACGACCAGGTCGAGGCCATGACCATGGCCGACAAGATCGTGGTGCTGCGCGACGGCCGCATCGAGCAGGCAGGCTCCCCGCTCGACCTCTACAACACCCCCGCCAACGCCTTCGTGGCGGGCTTCATAGGCTCGCCGCGCATGAACTTCATCGACGTCACTGTGACCGGCATCGACGCCGAGGGCGTCGGGCTGAAGGACGCCGCAGGCAACGCCTATCGCGCCGCGGTCTCGGGCGAGGGGATGAAGACGGGCGAGGCGGCACAGCTCGGGATCCGGCCGGACCATCTGGAGATCGGCGGCGCGGAGGGCTACCCCGTAACGGTCCATTCGGTCGAGCAACTCGGCGGCGAGTCCTATCTCTATTGCGAGGCGGCGGACGGGACGAAGCTCACGGCGCACCTTCCCGGCCAGACCGCGATCCGCCGCGGCGGCACCACCCATGTCGTCCTGCGGCCGCAGTTAACGCATCTCTTCCGGAAGGACGACGGGATCGCGCGGAAGCGGCTGGTGATCGGGGAGGCGGTGTAGGTCCGGTGACTTCATGCCAAGCATATTGCGCTACTATACTCCCGCACGCCGAATTCTCTGCGAAATAGCCAAGAGCCGCTCAACGATTCAATACGGCGAATTGGCAACCGCGCTTGGGCTGAAATCAGCGAGACAGGAATGGCACACGCTTCTCGATCCCATCGCCAGAAAGGAATCAGAGCGTACGGGGCGTGATCTGACGCTCGTCGTGGTCTACGCAACTGGACCAGCAAAGGGCTTGGGCCGCTACTTCAGCAACGTTCGCGGCGGAATCCCGCCAGGAACGACAACGCTTGACCCCGCAGATCTGACCCAAGTCGCAAATTTTTACGCCGAATTGGAAAATGTTTTCGATGCCTATGCCGATGTGGAATGCTGATCTTCAAAGGATCGTCGACTAGCATGACTTTTCTTGCCCTCAACCAACCAGCCGCCATCACGCAGACCGACTTCTCAGTCCCTCTAATGAGCGGCTTCACGTTGCGCGTCGTGGCCCTAGCCGATTGGCTCGTCCGCATCGCCATCATCCCCGACGGCGGCCTCTCCGTCGACCGCACCTGGATGATCGCGCCTGACGGTGACGTCCCCTGGGCGGGCCGCGACCGTCTCTCTACCGACGGCTTCGCGCCTTTGGCCGCGTCGGCGGACGGGAGGACCGTGCAGTTCGGCGACGACTGGCAGGTCGACATCCAGCCCGCGCCCCTTGCGCTCACTATCCGCCGGCGCGACGGCGATGGATGGCGCACCGTGGTGGCCGACCGCCTCACCGGCGCCTACCAGTGGTTCGAGAAACGCGGCGTCTTCCGACACTTTCAGGCGCGTTCGCTGGAAGACCGGCACTACGGGCTGGGTGACAAGGCGGGGCCGCTCGACCATACGGGAAAGCGGCTCAGGTGTCTGCAGACCGACGCGCTGGGCTACAATGCCGAGACCCAGGACCCGCTCTACAAGCACGCGCCCTTCGTCATTGCCGACGGCGCAGAAGGCGGCGCGGTCGGGTTGCTCTACGACACCCTGTCCGAGATCACCTTCGACCTCGGCGCCGAGCACTCCAACTACCACCCGCACTACCGCCATGTGGACGCGCAGGAGAAGGGGCTGGTGCTCTATATCATCGCCGGCCCGAAGGTGCGCGACGTCGTGCCGAGGCTGATGCATCTGACCGGCAGGCCGCATTTCGCGCCGCGCTGGTCGATGGGTTTCGCCTTCACCACCATGCACCATGCCGACGCGCCGAACGCTCAAAGCGTGATCACCGGTTTCGCCGAGCGCTGCCGCGCCGAAAAGATCCCGATCAGCGCGATCCATTCCGGCTCCGGCTACACGACGAAGGAAGACGGGCGGCGCTACGTCTTCACCTGGAACGAGCAGAAATTTCCTGACCGCGCGGCCTTCTTCCAGCGTCTCGCCGAACTCGGCTTCAGCACCTGCGCCAACGTCAAGCCGGTGCTGCTCACCGAACATCCCGCCTATCCGCAGGCCGCGTCGGAGGGCTGGTTCATCCGCCGCAGCGACGGGAGCCCGGCAGTGGAAATGTTCTGGGGCGGCAACGGCTCCAGCCTCGACTTCACCAACGAAGCGACGATCGCCTGGTGGAAGGAAGGCATCACGGCTCAGGTTCTCGATGCCGGCTTCACGGCGGCGTGGAACGACAACAACGAATGCGAGCTCTGGGACGAGACGGCGAGCGTCGACGGCTTCGGCGCGCCGCTTCCGGCGATCGAGGTCAGGCCGCTGCACGCGTTGCTGATGAGCCGCGCGACCTTCGAAGCGACGCTGGCGCGCGAGCCGGAGAAGCGGCCCTACACCATTTCCCGCGCCGGGCCGATCGGCATCGCCCGCTACGGCGAGACATGGTCGGGCGACAACCGCACTTCGTGGCACACGTTGAAATGGAATCTTCGGCAAGGGCTGTCGATGAGCCTGTCGGGAATGCCCTTCACCGGCCACGACATCGGCGGCTTCGACGGGCCGAAGGCCGGGCCCGAACTCCTGGTGCGCTGGGTCGAGATGATGTCGCTGCACCCGCGCGCGGTGATGAATTCGTGGAAGCCGCAGCTTGCCGATCCGACCAACACGCCGTGGATGCATCCAGACGTCACCGGCGAGGTGCGCTCGGCGCTGAGGCTGCGCTACCGGCTGATGCCCTATCTCTATTCGCTGGCCTTCCGGGCGCACCGCGAGGGCACGCCGGTCATCGCGCCGGCCTTCTACCATTTCGACGACGCCGAGTGCCTGGCCGACGCCGACTGCTTCATGCTCGGGCCGGACCTGCTGGTCGCGCCGGTGGTCGAGGAGGAGACGTATCACGTGCGGGTCTTCCTGCCGCGCACGGCGGGGGGCTGGCACGATTTCCATTCGGGCGAGACGTTCGAAGGCGGGCAGCTGGTCGAGATCGCCGCCCCGCTCGGGCAGCTGCCGGTGCTGGTGCGCTCCGGCGCGATCCTGCCGCTGGCGACAGCCTGGCCCGACACCGCGCCGCACGACGCGACGGCCGTCGAGCTGACGCTGTTCGCCGGACCGGGCGAGGGAAAGAGCGCGGCGGAGATCTTCTTCGACGACGGCCTCGGCTGGGGTTTTCGCGACAAGGACGCTTCGCTCGTCGCCTGCAAGGCGACGTGGGACGCGAAGACGGCGCGGCTTTCTGCGGAAGAACGCTGGACCGGCCGGGGCCGCCCGGAGATCACGCTCACAGCAAGGGGACTGGGAGAGCGGGGGCTGGTCACCCTCCCCTTTGCGGGGAGGGTCGGACCGTAGGTCCGGGGTGGGGGTGGCGCCGCGAAACTCGATCGCTCAGAAACGAGCCCGCAGGTTCCGCATCCACCCTTGTCCCTCTCCCAGCGATGTGTGCCATTTGCTCGGCGAATTCTCCCCGCAGGTGGGAGGGTGCGCGGGCGCGTTTCATCGCCGCCACGCCCGCTGGAAGCGTCTGGCCATTGAAAAACCCTCCGCAGAGGGAAGCGGTGCGCGCGCTGGCGGACGGTCCGACAGCGCTGTTTTTCTAAAACGATGCCCGTCAGACGCGCACCGCCGACGCTGCTGCCCCCCTCTGGCTCACCCTGTGCTCGAAAGCCGTAGGTCGCCAGCGCAGGAGGGGCCGGGACCGTGGGGCCTTGCCGAGGCAATCCCCGACCCCGCCAACCGGACGAGGCCAATCCCGCACGCCGCCTTTCCCCCCGGTCGGCCCGGCAGCCACCCGAAGCCCGGTGGAAAGACAGGCGGGAGTATGCGGCATTGCAGATCGACGTGGATAAAATCTACGACGAATGCAGCCTATTTCGTCTGCTCGGGTCCAAGGGTCGCGGGGGGAAACCATCGTGGGCAGCGCGCGTGCGGAGGGATGGATGAGGCGTCTTTCGCTGCACCGCCTCCCATCCACCTCACTGCACCACGAAGAAATCCTCGATCTGCCGCGCCGCGTCGCGCAGGGCGGGAAGCACGTCGGCGGTCATGGTCCGCGCCGACAGCCGGGCCGACTGGGTGGAGACGTTGATGGCGGCGATGGCGCGGCCCGTGCGGTCTCGCACCGGCACGGCGATCGAGCGCAGGCCGGGCTCCAGTTCCTCGTCGACCAGCGCGTAGCCGTCGGCCCCGGCGGCGAGGATCGCGGCGCGCAGGGCGTCGGGGTCCGTTAGCGTTCTGCCGGTGAGCGGGCGGATGTCGGCGCGGGCGAGGAAGGCGTCAAGCTCGGCCTGGGAGAGATCCGAGAGGAGCACGCGGCCCATCGAGGTGCAGAAGGCCGGCAGGCGCGTGCCGACGTGGAGCGCGACCGACAGGATGTGGCGACCGGGCACGCGGGCGACGTAGACCACGTCCTCGCCCGACAGCACGGCGGCGGAGCAGGCCTCGCCGAAACGAGCCGAGACCTCGCGCATAAAGGGTTCGGCGAAACTCCAGAGCGAGGCGCCGCCGAGCCAGGCGCGGGCGATCGCTATCAGCCGCGAGGAGAGCCGGAAGGTGCGGCCGTCCTGCACGGCGTAGCCCGACGCGACGAGCGTCAGCAGGAAGCGGCGCGCGCCGGCGCGGGTGAGGCCGGCCTTTTCCGCCATCTCCGTCAGCGTCAATCCTTGCGGGTTCGCGGCGAGAATCTCCATGACGGCGAGGCCGCGCGCCAACGAGCCGACCAGGTCGCGCCCGGGGGCCGCGGCCGGATCGCGCTCGGTCGGGCGCTGCGTTGACTCGGAAACCTTGCTCATGTAGGAAAGTATCGCATACGAAACTTATGTTCGCAATGCGAACTTTTCCAGATGGCCACCGGCCATCCGGCAGCGGCGGGACCGAGCGGCGATGAACAAGATCTATGCGAGCCTGGAAGAGGCACTCGACGCGGTCGGGGACGGCATGTCGGTGATGATCGGCGGCTTCGGCGGGGCCGGCGCGCCGATCGAGCTGATCCATGCGCTGGTCGATCGCTACGAGAGGACCGGTTCTCCCGGAAACCTCACGGTCGTCAACAACAATGCCGGCAACGGCGCGGTAGGCATCGCGGCGATGATCTATGCCGGCATGGTGGCCAAGATGGTCTGCTCGTTTCCGCGCTCGTCGGACCCGAAGGCCTTCACCGACAAGTATCTGGCGGGCGAAATCGAGCTCGAACTCGTACCGCAGGGGACGCTGGCGGAGCGCATCCGTGCCGGCGGGGCGGGCATCCCGGCCTTCTATACGCCCACCAGCTACGGCACCCAGCTTGCCGAGGGAAAGCCGGTGGAGGAATTCGAAGGGCGGCCTTACGTGCGGGAGCGCTGGCTGAAGGCGGACGTGGCGCTAATCAAGGCCGAACTCGCCGACCGCAAGGGCAACCTGACCTACCGCAAGGCGGCGCGCAATTTCTCGCCGCTGATGGCCATGGCCGCGGCCACCACGATCGTGCAGGCAAGCCGTGTCGTGGAGCCTGGCGAAATCGATCCGGAAGCCGTCATCACGCCGGGCATCTTCGTCGACCGGATCGTCGAGGTCTCCGAGCCGAAACAGGAAGAGGCGCTGCTGCGCGAGGGAGCCAAGTGATGGTCTCGAAGCTTTCCAACGCACAGATCGCCTGGCGCGCGGCGCAGGATCTGCCCGACGGCGCCTACGTGAACCTCGGCATCGGCTTTCCCGAAATGATCGCCACCTTCAAGCCGAAGGGGCGCGAGGTGGTCTACCACACCGAGAACGGCATCCTCGACTTTGGCGAAGCGCCGCCGGCCGGACAGGAGGACTGGGACCTGATCAATGCCGGCAAGAAGGCTGTGACGCTGAACGCGGGGGCGGCCTTTTTCCACCACGCCGACTCCTTCGCCATGGTGCGCGGCGGTCATCTCGACGTCGCGGTGCTCGGCGCCTACGAGGTCGCCGAGACCGGCGATCTCGCCAACTGGAGCACCGGCCCGAAATCGGTGCCCGCGGTCGGCGGCGCGATGGACCTCGTGCATGGGGCGAAGCAGGTCTGGG
>CATMOC010000164.1 GCA_950071955.1 uncultured Mesorhizobium sp.
TTGCCCGTCAACGCCATCGCGCTGCCCGGCCAGGATGATCCGGCCGGCCCCATCCCCCGGTCTCGCATCGGCCGCAAGTGTTCGCGACATGGTCATGGTGCGGATTTCGCAGCCAAGATCGCGTCGCTCACCAGCCGCGCGAAGCGCTCGGCCGTCGGCAGCGCGCCGAAGGCGTTGCAGGGCGGCAGAACGGCGTATCGGCCGCGCTCAATCGCTGGCAGGGCCTGCCAAAGCGCGCCCGTCTCGATCGCGGCTTTCGCCTCGGGCGGCACATCCGCCCGTGCCGGCGAAACACTCTGGCAGGAACCCGGTCCGTCGATCGACGAAGCCGCTCCCGTGGGCGGGGTCGTCCTCGCGCAATACGGCTGTGCAGGCGGCTCCACCGACTGCCCGACCGACGCCAACCGCTCTCCGCACCGCTACGGCGACTACAACCACTATCGCGACGGTCGCCGCTGGCACCGCCGCGACTGGGATCGACGCGGCTGGGACCGGCGTCATTGGGAACCGCGCCACCAGCGCCGCTACGTTCGCCCGCACTTCGGGATCGAGATCGTTCCCGAATACCGCCCGCGTTACCGACAGGTTCCCCGAGGCGGCCTTTCCCGCGCGCACGTGAACTGGTGCTACAACCGCTACAGGTCGTATCGGGCATGGGACAACACGTTCCAGCCCTATCACGGCCCGCGCCAGCAGTGCTGGTCGCCCTACAGCTGATCGGCCACGGGCAAGTCAAACAAGCGAAGGGCGGTGCCGGCCGGCGCCGCCCTTCGCTTGTTCCTGAAACTGCCTCACCGGCGCCTGCCCGGAAAAATCGCCCGGCACGATCGACCGGCCGGCCCCACGCCGCCGGCCGATCGACCCGCCCCCACCGGACCTGGCGAACCCGCTATCTGATGCGTACGCCGATCTCGCGCGGGCTGCGCCAGCATACTTCCGCCTCACGCGCCGACTCGCCGGAGATCCGCAGCGAGAATTTCGGCGGTACGGCCAGCGTATCGCCGAAGGCGAGCTTGGCCCCGTCGGCGGAAAGATTACGCACCACGCACTCGATCACGCCGTAGCCGCGATTGAAGGTAATGGAAGCGCCCTTGAATGCCCGGTGGCGAACCTCGCCCCTCCGGTCCGCGAACAGCTCGCCGTCGATCGCAATCGATTTCTGAGTGATCGGTATCATGTCGGTTCTCCTCGATCTGGCATGAGGAGCGATGCAAGCGATGTGCCAGGGAAGTGTGCCGGGATGGGACGGACCGCCGCGCGCCGGATCAGGTTTCGTCCCTCAGAAAAGGCGAAATCAGCGCCAGTCGGGACGCCTTGAACTCCTCGGGGGTCCACCCGCAATCGACCACGAGGGACCGCCAGGCCCTGAGATGGCAGATCTCCCATACGACATGTGCGGTCCGATCGGGATCCGCATTCTCCCGGAGCAGGCCGCGCCTGGCCATGCTGCGCAACCTCGCCAGAAGACCGTTCCGGAACAGGATGAC
Organism: uncultured Mesorhizobium sp.; assembly: GCA_950071955.1. Taxonomy (GTDB): domain Bacteria; phylum Pseudomonadota; class Alphaproteobacteria; order Rhizobiales; family Rhizobiaceae; genus Aquibium; species Aquibium pacificus. The sequence goes on from CATMOC010000164.1 coordinate 1,488, forward strand.
CATCCGGTCCTCGATCGCCGCCTTGGCTTCGGTATCCGTGATCGCTGCCGCGTCGAGCAGGATCGCGACGGGATAGACTTCCGGAAGGTAATCGATCCAGGCCGAGACAACGTCCAGAAGCTGACAGGCATCCATGCGCCTCTCATTCGCCACCTCGAGGAGTCGCGCCAGGCGCGGGGACTGCTGATCGCGGTGGCGCGCCATCGCCGTGAGCAGGCCGGTCCGGTTCCCGAACGCGTAGAAGATGCTCTGGCGGGAAACACCCGCCTCCGCCGCGATTGCCCCTTGGCCGATGTCCACCTTCCCCTCCCGCTCGATGAGCCTCCACGCGGCTTCGAGGATCGCGGCCCGTGTCTGTTCGGAGATCGATCTCGCCATTTTACACGTGTAAACCTTTCTGCTATTTTACGTATGTTAACCCAAGCGGGAGTATTCACAATGCCTACCGAAACCGCAGTGGTCCTCCACCTCGCCATCGGCACCGTCTGCGTCATCTTCTATTGGATGACCTTCTTCCAGAAGAAGGGAAGTCCGCGTCACCGGCGCAATGGCAAAGTGTTTCTTCTTTCGCTGCTCGCCGTGCTCGTGACGGTGGGCGGCGTGCTCTTCCTTTCGGGCCGGACCTTCGCGCCCGAGAGAATGGTGCAGTTCGCCTACCTCACCGTATGCGTGGTGACCGTTGCAGGCACGGCGTTCCTGGCCATACGCATGAAGCACGACCTCGAGCGCTTTCGCGGGCTCTGGTTCAAGGTTCTGGGCATCCTGGCGTTCGCCATGGGCACCGCCGTGCTCGCCGCCGGCATCGCGACCAACGATCCGATGCCTACGTTGTTTTCGGTAATCGGGCTGCTTTACGGCGGGGCGATGATCCGTTTCGCCTACATGAACGCGCCAGTCCATGAAAACTGGTCGCTGATATGGCACCTGAACGGGATGACGTTTCTGTTCAACGCGGTCCACGGCACCTTGCTGGCGGTACTCTGGCGCTGGCTCGTCGATCCCTCGGCAGGCGTCGAGCTCAACTTGGCCACGCAGATCGGTACGATGCTCGGATCTCTGGCGCTGCGCCTCTGGTTCGGCGCGCGTTACAAGGCGCCGCTCAGGCTGACTGCCCGCCGTTCCGCCCTTGCGCCTGCGTGACGGAGGCAGTCCTGCCGCCACGCCCTGTAGTGGCACGGAGGCCGGTGGCGCGATGCCACCCGGCCTCCGCAGAGAGCCTCAGTTCTTCGTCTTGTCGACCAACTTGTTGGCCGAGATCCACGGCATCATGCCGCGCAGCTTCTCGCCGACCTGTTCGATCTGGTGGCCGTCGTTCATGCGGCGGATGCCCTTGAAGCGGGCCATGCCGGATCGGTATTCCTGCATCCATTCGGACGTAAACTTGCCGGTCTGGATGTCCTTCAGCACGCGCTTCATCTCGGCCTTGGTCTCTGCGGTGATGATGCGCGGGCCCGACACGTATTCGCCCCACTCGGCGGTGTTGGAGATCGAGTAGTTCATGTTGGCGATGCCGCCCTCGTAGATCAGGTCGACGATCAGCTTCACCTCGTGCAGGCACTCGAAATAGGCCATCTCGGGCGCGTAGCCGGCTTCCACCAGCGTCTCGAAACCGGCGCGGATCAGTTCGACCAGCCCGCCGCACAGAACCACCTGCTCGCCGAACAGGTCGGTCTCGCATTCCTCTCGGAAATTGGTCTCGATGATGCCCGAGCGGCCGCCGCCGACGCCGCAGGCGTAGGAGAGCGCGAGGTCGAGCGCGTTGCCCGACGGGTCCTGGTTGACCGCGACCAGGCACGGCACGCCGCCGCCCTTCTGGTATTCGCCGCGCACCGTGTGGCCCGGGCCCTTCGGCGCGATCATCAGCACGTCGACGGAGGCCTTCGGCTCGATCAGGCCAAAATGCACGTTGAGGCCGTGCGCGAAGGCGATCGCTGCGCCGTCGCGGATGTTCGGCGCGATCTCGTTCTTGTAGATGTCGGCCTGCAACTCGTCGGGGGTTGCCATCATCATCAGGTCGGCCCATTTCGCCGCCTCGGCGACGCTCATCACCTTGAGCCCGTCGGCCTCGACCTTCTTTGCCGTCGCCGAGCCTTGCTTGAGCCCGACGGCGATCTCCTTGACGCCGGAATCCTTGAGGTTGAGGGCATGCGCCCTGCCCTGGGAGCCGTAGCCGATGATGGCGACCTTCTTGCCCTTGATCAGGTTCAGATCGGCATCGCGATCGTAATAGACACGCATTTCAGAGGTTTCCTTCCTTTGGTTGATTCAGATTGAGAAGTGTGTGCAGGGCCGAAGCTCCCGCCGCTCCGCGTTCAATTCCGTCTCCCGTAGAGCATCAAGAACTGCGCGACCGCCCGCTCGGCGTCCGCCACGATCTCGGCCTTTGAAAGCACGAGACCGTCGCCCAGAAGCAGCCTGACCTGGACGTCGCGGCCCACCAGGCCGAAGAAGGTCCGGAACGCTGCCTCGGCATCGTTGAACGCGATCAGTCCCGCCTCGCGCGCGGCTTCCAGCAGCGGCTTCAGCCGTTCGCCGATGGCGAAGCGGCCGTTGGCGAGCACGATGCGGCCGAGATCGCTCCTGCCCGAGCCGGCATGGGCGATGGCCACGCGATTGAGCGCGACCGACGTCTTGGACGAGATCACCGTCAGCCAGTTGGCCGCGAAGGCCTCCAGGCTCTCGGCAAGGGCGTCGGCGTCGAGATGCTGCCGGTCCCAGTTGCCCGCCCGCACCTTCGAGGCCTGCCAGCGAACGGTCGCCGTCAAGAGCCCGTCGCGGTCGCCGAACCATTTGTACAGCGTCTCCTTGGAGCACGAGGCCCGCCGCGCCACAGCCGTCATGGTCAGCGTGTCGCGGCCCTCCACGAGGAGTTCCAGCACGGCGTCGAGCACCTCGCCCTGGCGAGGCGTGACGGCGTCGTCTGCGGCGATGGCGTCGGCTTGCGGCACGCGAGCTTCCTGTCAGCCCTAAGAGTACCGTACGGTACGGTTCGGCGTGCCTACCTCTCCGCGGGGTCGCGGTCAAGAGGAAGCGGACGGTCGGTTTCTTCCGGCATGGCGGCCGAGGTTGACTGCAGCTTCAGTCGGTGCCGGCGATCCCGATCGGGTTCAGGTCGCGTTCGAGCCTGCCTCCGCGTCATCGAACCTCTGCCGCGCCGCATGAACGGCGGCGACGTTGTTTTCCGCCCAGTGCAGCAAATGCTGCAGGGAATCGAACATCGAGCGGCCCATGTCCGTCAGGCTGTATTCGACGCTCGGCGGCTTGGTGGGGAAGACTTCGCGGTGGACGTAGCCGTCGCGCTGCAGGTCGCGCAGCGTCTGGGTCAGCATGCGCTGGGAAATGTCGGGCACGAGGCGGCGTAACTCGCCGAATCGATAGGGTTTTTCCGCCAGCACCATCAGCAGCAGCGCGCTCCACTTGCCGAAGACGTTCTGGACCACGTTGCGCACAGGACAGTTCTCCAGTCCCTCCGGACGTGTCCGGTAGATCGCGATCATCTGCCGCGCAGAGGCAGCGCGTGCATCCATGGTGGTATCCTTTTCGTCACTACCCGATTTCAAACTGCCTTCTTTACGGCAGGGGTCGGATGCATAATCTAGCCCTGCTCTCATTTTGAGACCAATGGCATCCGCAATCAAGGAAATCCTCTATGTCCGATACGATCCTCGTCACCGGTGCGTCAGGCCATCTCGGCGGCGGCATCATCCGCCATCTGCTGGACGACGAAGGCGTGGCGCCCGGCCGCATCATCGCCGTCACGCGCGACGTCGGCAAGCTCACCGACTTTTCGGACAGGGGCGTCAGCGTCCGCGCCGGCGACTTCAGGGACGGCGACGGTCTTGCACGCGCCTTCGCGGGCGCAGACAAGGTCCTCGTCATTTCCGGCGCCGATATCGGTCAGCGGCTCGCTCAGCACGAGGCGGCAATCAAGGCGGCGGTCGCGGCGGGCGCCAAGCGCATCGCCTACACGTCGATGCCGAACCCCGAACCCGGCAACGCGGTCGTTTTCGCTCCGGAGCACTTCGGCACCGAGCAGGCGATCAAGGCGACAGGCCTTCCCTACACGATCTTCCGCAACGGCTGGTATCAGGAGAACCTCCTGATGAGCCTGCCGCAGGCGCTCTCCTCCGGAAAGTGGTACAGCGCCGCCGGCCAGGGGCGCGTCGCCCATGCCGCGCGCGACGACATGGCGGCGGCGATCGCTGCCGCGCTCGCATCCAACGAAGGCGAAAGCACCACCTACACACTGACCGGCCCGGAAGCGCTGACCACCGACGAGATCGCCGCTCGTGCAGCCAGCACGCTGGGCAAGCCGATCGAGGTGATCCACGTCAGCGACGAACAGCTCGCACAAGGCATGAAGGCGGCCGGCGTGCCGGCGGAGTACGTGCCGATGCTGGTTTCGTTCGACACGAACACGCGCAACGGCGGCATCGACATCGTCACCGGCGACCTCGAGACGCTGTCCGGCCGCAAGCCCCGCCCGCTCGAGGATTTCTTGACCGCGAACCGCGCCGCGCTGCTGGGCTAACCGCGTCGCCCGTCTGCCTCCCGACAGGCCGCGCTGGGGACGGCGGCTAGCCCTCCAGCGCCTTCAGGAAACGCCGCACCGTCTGTGCCATGCCGTGTTCAAGCGCGTCCGCCGTCAGCCCGTGGCCGATCGAGACTTCGGCAAGGTTCGGCACGGCGCGCGCCAGCACCGGCAAATTGTCGACCGTCAGGTCGTGGCCGGCATTGACGCCGAGCCCTGCCGCGCCTGCTAGCGCGGCGGTTTTTGCGAGCTTTTCCAGCTCGATCGCCGCCTTTGCGGAATCGTCGTATGAGCCGCCATAAGGGCCGGTATAGAGTTCCACCCGGTCAGCGCCGGTATCCCGCGCCGCCGCGATCTCTGCTTCCGAGGCATCGGGGTCGCAGAACAGCGAGACGCGCATGCCGCCCTTCTTCAGACGCGCCACGACCGGCCGCAGGAAGTTGCCCTGGCGCTGGAACGGCCAGCCGTGATCCGACGTCGCCTGCGCCGGATCGTCGGGCACCAGCGTCACCTGCTCGGGTTCGCTCCTCTCCACCAGGTCGAGGAAATCCTCGCTCGGATAGCCCTCGATGTTGAACTCGGCCTGCGGGAACTCGTCGTCGATCAGCGCCCTGAGTTGCGGCAGGTCGGAGAAGCGGATGTGGCGCTGGTCGGGTCTCGGATGCACCGTCAGACCGTGCGCGCCGGCGGAAAGCGCGATGCGACCAAGGCCGGTCACGCTCGGCCACGGCAAGTCGCGGCGGTTCCGCAGCATGGCGACGGCGTTGAGGTTGACGGAGAGCTTGGCGGGCATGGTCAGGCCTGTCATTCCACACTTGCGGGCGAACGCGTATCATGGCTCACATGGGAACGCACAGGGCCAGCCCCCGTTTCCGGGGTGGACAAGGGGAAGACAGGCCGACCGGAGCGACCGAATGATCGTTCACGACAACCCTCCACACATCCGCAGGATCGACACCCGACGCGCCGACGCTTTCGGCTTCGAGATCACCGGCCACATCACCGCGCCGGACATCGAGAACATGTTCGGCCTGCTCGAGGCCGCCTACGAACTGCACGACAAGATCGACCTCCTGGTCCTCGTCCGCGATTTCGAGGGCTTCGACTGGAGCGCGGCGCTCAAGAAGTCGACGTTTTCCGGCAAGGCCCATGCCCTGAAGCACGTCCGCCGCTACGCCGTGGTTGGCGGGCCCGGCTGGATGGGACCGGCGATGGGCTTCTTCAAACCGTTCCTGTCGATGGAGATGAGACATTTTGCGCTCGGTCAGGAAGCAGAGGCATGGGACTGGCTGGACGCCGGAAGGCCGGTTGCCGAAGCCTGATCAGCGCACGATCGTCAGCCGTTCCGCCGCGCGCGTGATCGCGGTGTAGAGCCAGCGCTCGCGCATGTCGCGGAATGCAAAGCTCTCGTCGAACAGGACGACGTTGTTCCACTGCGAGCCCTGCGCCTTGTGGACGGTCAGGGCGTAGCCGTAATCGAAATCGTCGAAGCGCTTCTTCTGCTGCCAGGGAATCTCGGCGTCGGGGTCCTCGAAGGCAGCCTTGAGGAGCTTGATCTTCGACACGCCTCTATCCGGATCGTCCTCCTCCGGCGAAACCAGAAGGTTGATGCCCGGCTTCACCGTTTCGCGGGAGGCCGTCATCACCTTCCACAGCGAGCCGTTGAGCAGCCCCTTGGCGGGGTCGTTGCGCAGGCACACCAGCTTGTCGCCCGCCTGCGG
>CATMOC010000165.1 GCA_950071955.1 uncultured Mesorhizobium sp.
TATCCGGAGAGATCGCGATGGCACTATAAGAAGGATGTGCACGGCCGTGAGTGGTACATGGAGCAAATGGCAAATGTGAAGCGACCGGCCCTCGGGTCCGGCGGATAGTAAGCTATGAGGTAGTCGAAGAAGACGAGGAAACTGCTGGTGGCAAGATAACCGCCGAGAGCGAGCCGGGCGGCACGGCGTTGGGAGTGGCGGCTGCTGTATTTCTGCTACGGCAGCAGATCGGCGACGGCGATCAGGGCCACGAGCGCCGTGCCCTTCAAGAGTTCGATCATGAGGTTGCCCCAGGGCGGCAGCATGATCACCAGCGCCTGCGGGAGGATCACCCGCCACATGCGCTTGGCCGGAGACATGTTGAGCGCCAGCGCGGCCTCCCACTGGCCCCGCGGGACCGAAAGGATCGCGCCGCGCACGAGTTCCGCACCGTACGCTCCCAGGTTCATGCCGACCGCGACGAAGCCGGCGGTGAACTTCTCCAGCGTGATGCCGAAGAGCGGCAGCACGAAGAAGATCCAGTAGAGCTGGACCAGCAGTGAGGTGCCGCGGAAGATCTCGATGTAGACGGTCGCGGTGCCGCGCACGAGCGGGTTCGGCGCCATCCGCATCAGCCCGGCGGCCAGCGCGATCGCTACCGCCAGGCATGCGGCGAGGACGGTGAGCACGATGGTGATCAGCGTCCCGCTCAGGATGCGGTCGCCGTACTGTCCGAGGAATTCGAAATAGGACATGCCGCGCAGACCTTTCCATCAAGGCCGGGAAGGCGGGATGCGGGCGACCGGGCGGCCACCTGCGAAAGGGGCGGCGGACCGGCTTGCCCGGTCCGCCGGTCGTCAGTCTAGCGGTTGGCGCAGACCCATTCGGTGGTCTTGTCGCCCGGCAGCGATCCCTCGCCATAGCCGTATTCGGCGACCGCCTTCATCATTTCTTCGGAGCCGAGATATTCCTTCTGTGCCGCGTTGAATTTGGCGAGGAAATCCTGGTCGTCCTTGCGGAAGCCGATGCCGGCCCAATTGACCGCGTCCTCGGGCATCGCGCTCGGATCGGTGACTTCGACGGCGCCACCGGAGCTGTCGGCCAGTTGCTTGACCGTGAAATAGGTACCCGCGCCGGCATCCGCGCGCCCTGCCCTGACCGCCGCGAGGATTTCGGTCGGACCGGGAACCTGCATGATCTTGTCTTCCGCAACGCCAGCGGCCTTCGCCGCCTCGATGTTCGAATAGCCGGCGCCGGTCACCATGATGGCATCGTTCTCGGCGAGGCTCTCGTAGTTGCCGATCTTCTTCGGGTTCCCGGGGGCAACGATGAACGCGTCGCCGACCTTGGCCATGGGCTCGGAGAAGGCAATGTTCTCGCAGCGGCTCGCCAGGATGTTCATCCCGCCGGTGACGATGTCGAAGCGGCCGGCGTTCAGGCCGGGAATGAGCCCGCCCCATTCCGTCTGCACGGGTTCGATGTTGTCGTAGCCCATCTTTGCGAGCACGCCCAGCGCGTGGGCGTTGACGAAGCCCTTGGGGCTGCCGTCATCCCCCGGATAGGCGAACGGAATCTCGTTGGCGAAGCCGATGCGGATCGGCTCGCCGGCCTCGATCCGGTCCATCAACGGACCCGCATTCGCCACGGCAGCGCCCATGGTGATGGCAGCGACACCTGCCAGAATGGTCTTCAACAAGGCATTGTTCATCGCGCACTCCTGTTCCCGTTGTCATTATTGGCTTGTTGTGCACAACATCATTCCCCATGACCATGCTGTCAACGGATTTTTCCGTATGAGCCCTACGGAAGCCTCTTTCGTGCCGTGTGGTCCGTGAAGTAGATGTACACAAGATGATGCTCGTTGCGGGAGCCAGCTCCGCGCGGCGCCAGGAGGAAGCATGCCCGCCATACAACTGCCCTTCAGCCCGGCCGAGTACGAGCGCCGGCTCGCCAAGGTCCGCGCCGCCATGGCGGCGAAGGAGATCGACGTCCTCTTCGTCGAGGACCCGTCCAACATGGCCTGGCTGACCGGCTACGACGGATGGTCCTTCTACGTGCACCAGGGGGTGATCGTCTTCCACGACGAGGACCCGATCTGGTGGGGCCGGGGGCAGGACGCCAACGGCGCCGTCCGCACCGTCTGGATGGCCGACGAGCGCGTGGCGAGCTATGCGGACAACTACATCCAGTCGCCGAAGCTGCATCCCATGGAGACGCTCGCCGCGCTGATGCGCGAGCGCGGTTACGGTCGCAAGCGCATCGGCCTGGAACTGGAGAACTACTATTTCTCGGCGAAGGCCTATCTCGTGCTGCGGGAAGAATTGCCCGATGCGACCCTCATCGACGCGACCGCGCTGGTGAACTGGCAGCGCACGGTGAAGTCGGACGAGGAGATCGTCTTCATGCGCCGCGCCGCGCGCATCTCGGAAAAGATCGTCGACGGCATCATGGAGCGCGTCGAGCCGGGTATGAAGAAGAACGACCTCGTCGCCGAGATTTATGGGGACGCCATCCGTGGCGTGGACGACGACTGGGGCGAGTATCCCGCCATCGTCCCGCTGCTCCCGAGCGGCTCCGACGCAGCCGCACCTCACCTGACGTGGGATGGCAGGCGGTTCGACGAAGGCACCGCGACCTTCTTCGAGATCGCGGGCTGCTACCGCCGCTATCACGTGCCCTTCTGCCGCACGGTCTTCCTCGGAACGCCGCCGCAGTATCTGCTCGACGCCGAGAAGGCGCTTGCCGAGGGACTGGAGGCTGGGCTCGAAGCCGCCCGCGCCGGCAACCGTGCCGGGCAGGTCGCGGATGCGCTGTACAAATCGCTGGAGAAGGCCGGCATCAAGCGCGAAGGACGCTGCGGCTATCCGATCGGCATCTCCTACCCGCCGGACTGGGGCGAACGGACGATCTCGTTCCGCACCGAGGACGACACGATCCTGGAGCCGGGGATGACCTTTCATTTCATGCCGGGCCTCTGGATGAGCGACTGGGGGCTGGAGATCACCGAAAGCATCCTGATCCGCGACACCGGCGCCGCAGAATGCCTGTGCAACCGTCCCCGCAAGCTGTTCGTGAAGAATTGAACCCGGCATGACCACGCTGGCGCAAACCCGCGCTATCCTTTCCGACCTCATCGCCTTTCCGACCGTCTCGTCGGACAGCAACCTGGAACTGATCACCTATGCCGCCGACCTGTTGAGCAGCGCCGGCGCCACGCTGTCGCTCTCGCGCGACGAAAGCGGCACCAAGGCCAATCTCTTCGCCACCCTCGGACCCGCGGGCGACGGCGGCGTGATCCTCTCCGGCCACACCGACGTCGTTCCGGTGACGGGCCAGGACTGGACGAGCGATCCCTTTGTCATGGACGAGCGCGACGGCCTGCTCTTCGGCCGCGGCACATGTGACATGAAGGGCTTCATCGCCGCCGCGCTCGCCATGGCACCGCGGTTCGCCGCGGTGGAGCTGAAGCGCCCGCTGCATTTCGCCTTCACCTACGACGAGGAGGTGGGCTGCATGGGTGCGCGCACGCTGGTGGGCGAGATCGAGCGCATGGGCGTGAAGCCGTCGGTCGCCATCATCGGTGAGCCGACCTCCATGCGCGTCATCGAGGGACACAAGGGCTGCTACGAATACACCACCGAGTTCACCGGGCTCGAAGGCCATGCCTCGCGTCCGGAACTCGGTGTGAACGCCGTGGAGTACGCGACGCGCTACATCACCCGCCTGCTCGACCTGCGCGAGGCGCTGAAGGCGCGCGCGCCGGCCGCAAGCCGCTTCACCCCGCCATGGACGACCCTGCAGGTCGGACGCATCGCCGGCGGCGTCGCGCACAACGTCATCGCCGGACAGTGCAGCGTGGAGTGGGAGGTGCGGCCGGTCCAGGCCGGCGACGCTGATTTCGTCAAGCGCGACATCGCGGACTATGTCGACACGGTCCTGAAGCCCGCCATGCATTCGGTCTGGCCGCAGGCAGACATCGTCACCCGCACGATCGGCGAGGTGGCGGGCCTCGAGGTGGTCGACGTATCCGAAGCGCGCGACATCGTCTTCGAGCTCACCGGCACGACCGAGGCGGACGTTGTCGCCTTCGGCACCGAGGCGGGGCTGTTTCAGGCGCTCGGCATGTCGGTCGTCGTCTGCGGTCCGGGCTCGATCGCGCAGGCGCACAAGCCGGACGAGTACATCGCGCTCGACCAGCTTTCGGCCTGCCTCGACATGCTGGATAGACTGTGCGTCAAGATGGCGGCTTGAGGGGGAAAGGTCGAAGCAGATGGAGATCGCCCACCGCCTTGACGGTGAAACATCGGAGAAGGGCGCGCGCGAACGCTTCGACCGGATCTACCGGACGCTCCGGACGCGCATATGCATGCTCGACCATCCGCCGCTGGAGCGGCTGCGCGAGGAGGACCTGGCGGCCGAGTTCAACGTCAGCCGCACGCCGATCCGCCGCGTCCTGGTGAAGCTGGAGGCGGAAGGCCTGCTGCGCTCCGTGCACGGCGTCGGCACCATCGTCACGGACATCGAGATCGACAGCCTGGAGCAGGTCTACCAGCTCCGGGTGGAACTGGCGGAACTGATCGGCAAGCTCTCTCCGATCATGCCCGGAGAGGCGCGGATGGCCGATTTCCGCGCCCTGCTCGCGCGTTGCGACGACCTCGTCCGCCAGCCCGATCCGCGCGAGTTCGCCCGCACCAACATGGATTTCTTCCACCTGCTCAACGGACTGACTGCCAACGAGCCGCTGCGGGAGATCAGCGAGCGTCTCTACTACCAGACCAGCCGCATCTGGCTGAAGACCGCGTCGAGGTTCAGCCGGTTCACGGAAATGATCGAGGACGAGATCCGCATTTTCCAGCGCGAGGTCGCCGATATCGTCGCCGCGATCGAGATCGGGGATCTGGAGGTGGTCGGCCACATCCGGCGCTCTCACATCGCCATGAGTTTCGCGCGCCTGCGCAAGCATGCGAGCGGCGTTGCGCCGGCTAACGAATAGTCCCGTGAGGGGTGCGGCCTCAGTCGCGCCGCTCTTCCAGCCACCGCCATAGATAGGGACCGAAGCCGGCCTCGACGTGGATGCGGGCGCGATCCTCGGCCATGCGGTAAAGGATCGCATTAATGCCGGCGAAGAGCAGGGCTGCCGACGGGCTTCCGGCAACGAGATCGGCGCCTGTCGCCTCCGCGACCACCGCCCGCATCGACGGTCCTTCGATGTCCACCACGAAAAAGGCGTCGCCCGCAGCACTGGCGGCCCAGCCCTCGTTCCAGCCGAGGGGAATGGCGAGGGGCTCGCTGGAGACCAAAAGGGCGCGGTCGCGCGCGAGGCGGACGAGATACGGATCGCCCGTCGCAATGCTCCACAGGCCGGCTTCGGCCGTTTGCGGGGCGTGGATTCGGCGCGCTTCCGCAAGATCGCCGCTCACCAGCACCTGCGAAAGCCTCGGTACAGGCCGCGCCGACCACCCTTCCCTCGCGATGCCGGCCTTGCTCCAGTCCGGATAGGGCGTCCATTTTTCCGCTGCGTCGTAGCCGGCGCTGAAACCCTGAGGAGCCGGCGCGCTCGTCGCTCGTCTAGCCATTGATGCGCGCTCCTTCGGGATCGAAGGCGCAGACCGGCGCGATGGTCGCTCTCATCGTACGGCCGAGATGGAAGAACTCGATCTCCTCGCCCATGCGAGACAACCCCCGTTCGACGAGTGCGAGCGCGATCGGCCGGCCGAGCGAAGGGCTGATGTAGCTCGAGGTGACGAAGCCAATCGAGCGGCGCCGGCCGCCGGCGGTCTCGATGGCATGGGTGCCGGTCGGCAGCGGCGGCGCGCCATCGGGCGCCGTCAGCCCGACGCCCTGCGGCCGGTCCTCGCGCACCGCATTCTCCGTGAACAGCGAGCGCTTGCCGACGAACTCTCCCTTGCGCTTGTCGCGCGGACCCGTGATCCCGAGGTCGTGCGGCATGGTCGTGCCGTCGGTGTCCTTGCCGGCGATGATGTAACCCTTTTCGGCGCGCAGCATGAGCAGCGCCTCCGACCCGAGCGCGACCGCCTCCAGCGTCCGCCCCGCCTCCTGAATCGCATCGTTGAGCGCCTTCGCGCGGGACGACGGCACGGAGACCTCGTAGGAGCGGTCGCCGGTGAAGGAGACGCGCGCCACGCGCGCCGGACCGCCGGCGAAGCTTCCATCGGCGAAACCCATGTGGGGGAGTGCCTCGTCCGACAGATCGATGCCGAGCGACAGCGCCGCGACGAGGTCGCGCGAGCGCGGGCCGGTGGCCGTGAGCGTCGCCCATTGCGGGGTGGAGTTGTGGATGAAGACGCGGCTGCGGTCGAACCGGTCCTGCCGCCATTCCTCGAGCCGCGCGACTACGCCCGGCACGTGTCCCGAGGAGCAGGAGACGACGTAGTGCTCGTCCGAGACCTTGGAGACCACGCCGTCGTCGTAGATCACGCCACTTTCGGTCAGCATAAAGCCGTAGCGGATGCGGCCGGGCTTCAGCGTCGAGATCGTCTGATAGGAATTGTAGTCGACCAGCGCGCCGGCGTCCGGCCCGATCACCTCGATCTTTCCGAGCGGCGAGCCGTCGAGGATGCCGGCCGTCTCGCGCGCCTGCCGCGCTTCGCGTGCGACCTCATCGGCCCCGGGCCCGCTGCCGTACCATGCCGGTCTCAGCCAGCCGCCATATTCGCGGAACACCGCGCCGCTCGCGCGATGCTCGTTTTCCAGCGCCAGCCGTCGCACGGGATTAAAGAACTCGCCGCGCCGGCGCCCGGCCACCACCGTGAAGGGCACCGGCACGAAGGGCGGGCGATAGGTCGTGGTTCCCGTCTCGGCGATCGTGCGGCCGGTGATGGCGGCCATGGCGGCGAGCCCGTTCATGTTGGACGTCTTGCCCTGGTCGGTCGCCATGCCGAGCGTCGTGTAGCGCTTCAGATGCTCGACGGAGCGGAAATTCTCGCGCGCGGCGAGTTCGATGTCCTTGACGGTGACGTCGTTCTGGAAGTCGACCCATTGCCGCGCCTTGCCGGCGGGCGCCGGCCACGCGGCTTCGATCCCGTAGGATTCGTCCTGCGCATCAGCCTTCGGCACTTCGCCGCCTCCGCCACCCGCCCGGTGTCCTTCGGCGAGCACCTCCGACAGGGCGAAGCGGCCGTTCGCGGCGCCGGCGACCACGATGCCGGGAAGCGGGTCGCGGGGAACGAAGGCGGCGATGCTCTCGTCGAACCGCAGTTTCCCGCCGGCCTGGCAGAAGAGATGCACGGTGGGCGTGAGGCCGCCCGAGACGAGGAGGCAGTCGGCCTCGATGCGCTCGCCGCCAACGATCACGGCTTTCACGCCGCCGGTCCCGTGCACCGATTCGATCCTCGCGCCCGACCGGACATCCGCTCCGGTCTGCGCCGACTGCCGGGTGTCGGCCACGACCACCGATGCGCCGGCTTCGCGCAGGGCCACGGCGACCGCATGTGCCTTGTCGTTGTTCGTCGCGAGCACGATGCGCTCGCCGACGAGTATGCCGTGGCGCCTCAGATAGACCAGGGCGGCTTCCGCCGACATGACGCCGGGACGGTCGTTGTCGGGAAACACCAGCGGCCGCTCGATGGCGCCAGTGGCGAGCACGACCTGTTTCGCTCGAACGTGCCACAGCGCGTCGGG
>CATMOC010000166.1 GCA_950071955.1 uncultured Mesorhizobium sp.
CCCAGCGCGCCCAAGGCCAGAGCCACGGGAATGAGATAGATAAGGGCCGTCATGCTGCGCCTGCCACGAGTTTCATCCCGTCGACTGCGCGTTCCGCTTCTGCGGGTCTTCCTCCATGCAGCCGCATGGCGTTAGCGATCACGAGGATGGACGAGGCCGACATCGCCACCGCCGCGATCAGCGGCGTGACGTGGCCGAGAATCGCCACCGGCACCGCCACCGCGTTATAGACGATCGCGAGCCCCAGGTTCTGCCGGATCAGCCGTCCAGCCCTGCGCGAGACCGCCAGCGCGTGCGGGGCCGCCATCAGGCTGTCGCGCAGGAAGACGAAATCGGCGGCGTTGCGGCCGATGTCGGCGGCAGTGGACGGCGCCATCGACACATGCGCGGCGGCCAGTGCAGGGGAATCGTTTAGGCCGTCTCCGACCATCAGCGTCTTTCGTCGCTGGTCCGCGAGGTCCCTCAGCCGCTCCGCCTTGCCGGCAGGCAGCATGCCGCCTGCGAACGTCTCGACGCCGAGCTGTTCCGCAAGCGAGGCCACGGCCGGCCGGGCGTCGCCCGACAGGATTTCGACGGGACATCCCGCCTGCTTCAGCTCCGAGAGCGCCCTGGCGGCGCCAGTGCGGACCTGGTCCTCGAACCGGAACGTCGCGAGCCTCGTGCCGTCGCGGGCAAGGATCGTCTCGCCCTCGTGGTCCTTCCGGGGATCGCCGGATAGCGCCCAGCCGGCCCGGCCCAGGCGGTAGACGGTTCCTCCCGACACGCCCTCGACGCCGAAGCCCGGGACCTCGCGGATCGTCTCGAACGTCATTGCCGGCGACCACTGGCCGGCTGCCGCCAGAATCGCCTTCGAAAGCGGGTGCCTGGAATGCTGCGCGAGGCTAGCCGCGAGAGCCATGTCCTGCGAGCCAATTTCCGATGCATTGGTCAGGCGGGATCTGCCCATCGTCAGCGTGCCGGTCTTGTCGAAGGCGACATGGTCGATTTCGGCTAGGCGCTCCATGGCAGACCCATCCTTGACCATGATGCCTTCCTCGAAGAGGCGGCGCGCGGCCACGACCTGGACGATCGGAACGGCGAGCCCCAGCGCGCAGGGGCAGGTGATGATCAGCACCGCGATCGCGATCGTCGTCGCCCGGTGGAAATCGCCAGAGATGGCGAACCAGGCGACGAAGGTGGCGAGCGCGGTCAGGTGGACGACGGGCGAGTAGAGGGCGGAGGCCCGATCGGCGATCCGGCGGTAGCGCGCGCGCCCGCCCTCTGCGACGCCCATCAGGCGGATCATTTCGGCAAGGAAGGAATCCTGCGAACGCGCGGTCGCCCGCAGAACCAGCGGTCCGGTCAGGTTCAGCATGCCGGCGCGCACCTCCTCGCCGACACCGGCATATTGCGGTGCGCTCTCGCCGGTCACCAGGGCGCAGTCCAGGTCAGATGCGCCTTCCGCGACCACGCCGTCGACGGGGATGCGTTCCCCCGCCGCAATGTGCAGTCGCATGCCGGGTTCGATCTCGGTCACCGGGATGTATTCGCTGCTACCGTCCTCGCGCAGGTGCATCGCGCCGCGCGGGGCGAGACGAGCCAATCCGGTGACGGCCGTACGTGCCCGGTCGCGCATGACATGGTCGAGCGTGCGGCCGATCAGGAGGAAGAAGAGCAGCGAGACGGCGGCGTCGAAATAGGCCTCCTGGCCGTGATTGATGGTGTCGTAGAGGCTGAGCGCATAGGCGAGCGTGACTCCAAGCGCGATCGGCACGTCCATGTTCATGGTGCCGTGGCGCAGCGCGTTCCAGGCCGAGCGGTAGAAGATGCCGCCGGCGAAATAGAGTGCGGGAAGGGCGACCAGTGCGGAGATCCAGTGGAACAGGTCGCGCGTCGCATCCTCCGCGCCGGACCAGACCGACACCGACAAAAGCATGATGTTGGCTGCGGCGAAGCCCGCGATTGCCGTGGCGCGGACCAGTTCGGCGAGTGCTCGGTCCTTGCCCTCGGCGAGTTCGTCGAAGAGGTGGGCTGCGTAGCCGATCCGGTTGAGCGACTCCACGATCGGCGGCATTGCGTCCTCGCGCCACCGTACCGACACGCGCTTCGCCGACAGGTTCACCCGCGCGCTTTCGACGCCATCGAGTTTCGACAGCGCCGTCTCGATCGCGTGGATGCAGGCGCCGCAGTGGACGCCCGGAACAGACAGGTCGGTCTGGCGCAGTCCGTCGCCCACGGAGCGGCTGGAAAGCAGCAGTTCCTCTCGGGACGGGCCGGCGCTCCCGGCGTTGTCCAGTTCGGCGGCGGTTTCGACACCTGGGGCGCAGCAGCTCATTGCAGCACGCCGTCCCTGATCGTCACCCGACGCACGTCGCGATAGGGTGTTGCCATCCCGGCGTCCGCGTCGACCTCGACGATCCATGCGCCGTCGCGCAGGGAGATCGGGGCGGCGGCCCTTCCGCTGCCGGTCTTCATCAGCGCCACGGACTGGTCCTCGACGTCGGTGATCGGGCGGCGGAACTGCGCCACGGCCCCGTCGATCCGCACGGGCTTGCCGTCCTTGTCGACCAGCGAATAGATGAACTCTCCCTTGGCAAAGGCCATAGTGGCCGACCATCCGAGCGCGGCCTGCGCCCGGCCCGCCGCCGCCTTCTCGTTGAATTCCTGGCTTGCGACATAGGAGTTCTTCACGACGAGACCCGACCAGCTGCTATTGGCGAAGCTTGCCATGGTCAGGTTGACGGCGATGATGACCCCGAAGAAGGCCAGCATGATGACGAGCATGTGCCTGCCGGTGAATTCGCCGGACGTCTTGCCGCGCTGGTTCATCGTCTCTTCTCCGGTGCGTTGAACGTGGCCTTGTACTCGTCGGTCTCGAAGCTTGCCTTGTCCTCGACGACGAAGCGGAAGTGCTGGGTCTCGCGCGAGACGTGACGCGCCGGCTGGCGCACGAAGAATTTAAGCGTCCGCAGCTTGTCCGGCTCGACCGGAATGGCCAGCGAACGGCCCTCCGGCTGATCGATGCCGTTCGCCGTCATCACCGCGCCGGGAAGCCCCTGGATCGAGACGAAGATCACACGCGGCTCGGGGATCATGTTGAGCAGCTTGACGGTATAGCCGTTGCGGATCGAGCCGTCCGAAAGCGTCACGAATTGCGGGTTGCGGTCGTGCAGCACGTTGACCTCGAGCCGGTCGCGCGACAGCAGCGCCGTCAGGAGGGCAAGGCCGACGATCGTCCAGATTCCCAGATAGATGAAGGTGCGGGGGCGGAAGATCTTGCGCAGGTGGAAATGCGCGATCCTGTCGGAGAGCTTGCCGCCGTCGCGCACCCAGCGGGGATCGATGGCGGTCGTTCCGCCGGCCGTGGCGATCGCCATGTTGGCATTGTAGTCGTTGAGGGTCGCGTAGGAGATCAGGCCGCGCTCCTTGCCGACCTTGTCCATGACGCTGTCGCAGGCGTCGATGCAGAGCGCGCAGGTGATGCATTCGAGCTGCTGGCCGTCGCGGATGTCGATTCCCATGGGGCAGACCGCCACGCACGCGTTGCAATCGACGCAATCGCCGACGACGTCGCCCGCGGCGGCCGCCTTCTTGGCATGGCGCGACCGCGGTTCACCGCGCCAGTCGTTGTAGGTGACGGTGAGCGAATGCTCGTCGAGCATGGCCGCCTGGATGCGCGGCCACGGGCACATATAGGTGCAGACCTGCTCGCGCATGAGTCCGCCGAAAGTGTAGGTCGTTGCCGTAAGCACCGCGACCGTGATGTAGGCGATCGGCGCGGCATTGCCGGTGGCAAAATCGATCAGCAGCGACGGTGCGTCGGCGAAGTAGAAGATCCATGCGCCCCCGGTCGCCACGGCGATCGCCAACCAGATCGCATGTTTGGAGACTCGCTTGGCCACCTTGTCGAGCGTCCATGGCCCGGCATCGAGCTTGATGCGGGCATTGCGGTCGCCCTCGATCGCCCGCTCGACCACGAGGAACAGGTCGACCCAGACCGTCTGCGGGCAGGTGTAGCCGCACCAGGCCCGGCCGACGGTGGAGGTGACGAGGAAGAGGCCGATGCCGGCCATGACGAGCAGGCCGGCGACGTAGAAGAATTCCTGCGGCCAGATCTCGATGAAGAAGAAATAGAACCGCCGGTTGGCGAGATCGATCAGCACCGCCTGGTCGGGCGCGTGGGGACCGCGGTCCCAGCGAAGCCACGGCGTCAGATAGTAGATGCCCAGCGTGATGGCCATGATCAGCCACTTGAAGCGACGGAAACTGCCGCTGGCGCGCTTGGGGAAGATCTTCTTGCGCGGCGCGTAGAGCGGCTGGCGGATCTTCGCCGAATTGACCGCCTCGGCATCGAGACGTTCGACGGCCTCGGAGGAGGGCGGGTTTTTCACGGTCACGTTCATCGGCGGGCACTCTGAGCTAGCCTGTTTGGCCGGCTTCTCCCACGCCCACGCTGCCGCAGCCTTGATCAGCATCAAATGCGATCCGCAGCGACCACGCCTATGGGCGGTAGCGCCTATGTCGACAGCAACGTCATCATCTGATCGAACTGGCTATCGCCGGCAATGCTTCCGCCATCGTCACCCATTATCTGAGGGACTTCACACGTGGCGAACTGGTCTTCCGCCAGCTGCGCATCATGGGGCTGGCCCAATTTCTGGAGCACCTCAAATGAGCTGACGATCCGACTCCCGGACGGCGCCGCCGAACGGCTGAAAGGCCTTGCAAGGGCGCGGGGAATGAGCGTGAACAAGCTCGTCGAGCGCATGGCCTACGAGGCGATCGCATCGTTCGATACCGAAACCCGGTTTCGCGCGCACGCTGCAACGGCCGACGTTCCGGCCACTCTCGCTATACTCGACCGGCTGGACCGGGAAGATACGGAGCCGGACAAGGGTTAGCAGCCTCTCCGGAGGGAATCCTAAAAAGCAGAACCCGGCGTCGCTGCCGGGTTCTACAATCCTTCTCCGAGGAATCCGAGGGTTGCGGCGATAACGCCGGCCTTTACTCCCCGCCGCCCAGCGAGTGGATGTAGACGGCTAGTTCCTTGACGGTCGTCTCGCCGAGACGCGTCTGCCAGGCGGGCATGACCCCGTGCTTCGGCGCGCGGATCTGGGCGGCGATTTCGGCCTCGGTCGATCCGTAGAGCCAGATCGGATCGGCGAGGCTCGGTGCGCCGAAATCCTTCAGGCCCTTGGCATCGTCGCCATGGCAGGCGGCGCAGTTCTCCGCGAAAACCGTCGCGCCCGCTTCCGCCAGGTCGGGGTTGGACGGCGTGCCCGTCAGCGAAACCACGTAGGCCGCCGCCTGCCTGATCTGGTCCGGCTCCAGGATGTCGCCGAAGGCGGGCATCTCGGAGATGCGGGTCTCGTCGTCGCCGGCGAAACGGACGCCGTGGGCGATGGTCTGGTGGATCGCCTCTATGTCGCCACCCCACAGCCAGTCGTCGTCGTTGAGGTTAGGATAACCCGGCGACCCTTGCGCGCCCGTCGCATGGCACTGGATGCAGTTGACCTTGAAGGCCGCAGCGCCGGCAGCCGAAGCGAACTGGCGCAGATTGTCGTCGGCCAGAATCTCGCTGACGTCGGAGGCGCGGACGGCGGCCACGTAATCGCCCCGCGCAGATTCGGCCGCTTCGAGTTCCTGGCGAACTTCCGCGCGGCTCGAATAGCCGAGCACGCCGGTGGTGGCCGAGTTGATGAGCGGCCAGGCGGGATAGAAGATCATGTAGCCGATCGCCCACACGATGGTGGCGTAGAAGGTCCACACCCACCAGCGGGGGAGCGGATTGTTGAGTTCCCTGATGCCATCCCACTCGTGACCGGTCGTCGAGACGCCGGAGACCTCGTCGATGTGTTCCTTGCTCATTTCAGTCGTCCTTGAGTGGGATTTGCGCGGCCTCTTCGGCATGCTTGCGGCTGCCGGGGCGGAAGGCGAAAAGCACGACGCCGACGAAGAACAGGGTCATGAAAAGCAGGCCCCAGCTGTCGGCGAAGTGCCGCATGGCGGTGTAGATTTCCATAGCGGTTCTCCTCAGCGGTAGCCGGCGGCTTCGTCGTAGGTCGAGAAATCGACCAGCGTGCCGAGCATCTGCAGGTAGGCGACGAGCGCATCCATCTCGGTCAGTGCCGACGGATTGCCGTCGAAGTCGCCGAGCTTCGCCTTGGGATAGCGCTCCTCGACGCCCGACCAGTCGGCGTTTGGATCCGGCTGCGCCCGGAGGTCGGCCTCGGCACTGGCGATCATCTCGTCGGAATAGGGGACGCCGACGCGCGCATTGGCGACGAGGTGGGTGGAGAAGCCCTTCACCTCGAGCGGTGTCTCCTTGAGGAAGGAGTAACTCGGCATGACGGATTCGGGCACGACCGAGCGCGGCTCGATCAGGTGCTGGACATGCCATTCGTTCGAATAGCGGTCGCCGACGCGGGCGAGGTCGGGGCCGGTGCGCTTCGATCCCCACTGGAAGGGGTGATCGTACATGGACTCGGCGGCGAGGCTGTAGTGGCCGTAACGCTCCACCTCGTCACGGAAGGGCCGGATCATCTGCGAGTGGCAGACGTAGCACCCCTCGCGGATGTAGATGTTGCGCCCGGCGAGTTCGAGAGGCGAATAGGGACGCATCCCTTCCACCTTCTCGATCGTGTTTTCGAGATAGAACAAAGGCGCGATCTCGACGATGCCGCCAATGGTGACGACCAGGAAGGAACCGACCAGGAGAAGGGTCGCGTTTCGCTCCAGTATCGCGTGCTTGTCAATGAGTGCCATCGGTAAGGTTCCTTATTCGGCGGGCTGCACGGAAGCGGGAGCGAAGCCGCCGATGGGCTCCTCCTGGCGCTGGTAGCCGCGGATGGTCATGAACACGTTCCAGGCCATGACGAGCGCGCCGGCCAGGTAGAGGGCGCCGCCCAGGGCACGGACGACGAAGTAGGGCTTCATCGCGGCGACGGACTCGGCGAAGGAGTAAACCAGGAAGCCCTGATCGTCGTACTCGCGCCACATGAGACCCTGCTGGATGCCCGCGACCCACATGACGGCGGCGTAGATGACGATGCCGATCGTAGCGAGCCAGAAGTGCCAGGTGACGAGGCGCAGCGAGTAGAGCCGCTCGCGGTACCACAGCTTCGGAACAAGGTAGTAGATCGCGCCGAAGGAGATCATGCCGACCCATCCCAGCGCGCCCGAATGCACGTGGCCGATGGTCCAGTCCGTGTAGTGGCTGAGCGAGTTGACCGCCTTGATCGACATCATCGGGCCTTCGAACGTCGACATCCCGTAGAAGGCGATGGCCAGCACCATCATGCGGATGATGGGATCGGTCCTGAGCTTGTCCCAGGCGCCCGACAGCGTCATCAGGCCGTTGATCATGCCGCCCCAGGATGGCATCCACAGCATGATGGAAAACACCATGCCCAGCGTCTGAGCCCAGTCTGGCAAGGCGGTGTAGTGCAGGTGGTGCGGACCGGCCCAGATGTAGAGGAAGATCAGCGCCCAGAAGTGGATGATCGACAGCCGGTAGGAATAGACCGGGCGACCGGCCTGCTTGGGCACGAAATAGTACATCATGCCGAGGAAGCCGGCGGTGAGGAAGAAGCCGACTGCGTTGTGGCCGTACCACCACTGTG
>CATMOC010000167.1 GCA_950071955.1 uncultured Mesorhizobium sp.
GATGCGCGCGGCGATGGCGGCGGAGCCTCTCGTCCATGTACGACACGCAGAATCGGGCGGCGAAGGAAGCGGTCAGGGCGGTCTGCCCGAGCGGCTCCGGCGGCTGCCGGCGCCGTGGATCCGGTTCCTGCCGAGCTTCGATCTCGCCCCCGCGAGGGCGCTGGCGGAACTGCTCGACGGCGACCGGATTCCAGAGCCGCCATTGCGCAGCCACATTGCCGCATAAGGTCCTTAACCGAATGCCGGGCAAATGCTTGGCAATGGGTGTCGTGAACCCTATGTTAGCCTGAATTCTCCACGATGGACGCGCATCGCCAGCCGGATGCGCATGGGACCCGAAGATGAATCCAAATTACCGCAATCTCGCGCTGTGGGCGATCATCGCCGTTCTCCTGATTGCGCTGTTCAACCTGTTCCAGACGCCGCAACAGCGGGGCAGCGCACGCGAGGTCGCCTATTCGGAATTCATCAGCGACGTCTCGTCCGGCCGGGTCAAGTCGGTGACGATCGCCGGCGAGCGCATCACCGGCACCTATACCGACAACGGCGCCGGTTTCCAGACCTACTCTCCCGGCGATCCCTCGCTGGTAAGCCGGCTCGAGGATCGTGGCGTGACGATCAATGCCCGGCCGGAGAATGACGGCTCCAATTCGATATTCGGATATCTGATTTCCTGGCTGCCCATGATCCTGATCCTGGGCGTGTGGATATTCTTCATGCGCCAGATGCAGTCCGGCTCCGGACGCGCGATGGGCTTCGGCAAGTCGAAGGCGAAACTCCTCACCGAGGCGCATGGCCGCGTCACCTTCCAGGACGTGGCGGGCGTCGACGAGGCCAAGCAGGACCTCGAGGAGATCGTCGAGTTCCTGCGCGACCCGCAGAAGTTCCAGCGCCTGGGCGGCAAGATTCCGCGCGGCGTGCTTCTCGTCGGCCCTCCCGGAACCGGCAAGACGCTGCTTGCGCGCTCGGTGGCGGGCGAGGCGAACGTGCCGTTCTTCACCATTTCCGGCTCGGACTTCGTCGAGATGTTCGTGGGCGTCGGCGCCAGCCGCGTGCGCGACATGTTCGAGCAGGCGAAGAAGAATGCGCCCTGCATCATCTTCATCGACGAAATCGACGCCGTCGGCCGCCATCGCGGCGCGGGTCTCGGCGGCGGCAACGACGAGCGCGAGCAGACGCTCAACCAGCTTCTCGTCGAGATGGACGGTTTCGAGACAAACGAAGGCATCATCCTGATCGCCGCGACCAACCGTCCCGACGTGCTGGATCCCGCGCTGCTGAGGCCTGGCCGGTTCGATCGTCAGGTGGTCGTGCCCAACCCGGACATCACCGGTCGCGAGAAGATTCTCAAGGTGCATGCCCGAAACGTTCCCCTGGCGCCCAACGTCGACCTCAAGGTGCTGGCCCGCGGCACGCCGGGCTTCTCCGGCGCCGACCTTGCCAACCTCGTCAACGAGGCGGCGCTGATGGCGGCGCGGCGCAACAAGCGTCTCGTCACCATGGCCGAGTTCGAGGACGCCAAGGACAAGATCATGATGGGCGCGGAGCGCCGCTCGACCGCGATGACGCAGGCCGAGAAGGAACTCACCGCCTATCACGAAGGCGGCCATGCCATCATGGCGTTGAACGTGCCGGCCTCCGACCCGCTGCACAAGGCGACGATCATCCCGCGCGGCCGCGCGCTCGGCATGGTGATGCAGTTGCCCGAGGGTGACCGCTACTCGATGAGCTACAAGTACATGGTCTCCCGCCTTGCGATCATGATGGGCGGGCGTGTCGCCGAGGAGATCAAGTTCGGCAAGGAGAACATCACCTCGGGCGCGGCCTCCGACATCGATCAGGCGACCAAGCTCGCCCGGGCCATGGTCACGCGCTGGGGCTTCTCCGACAAACTCGGGCAGGTCGCCTACGGAGACAACCAGGAAGAGGTCTTCCTCGGCCATTCGGTGGCGCGCCAGCAGCACATGTCGGAAGAGACGCAGCAGATCATCGACGCCGAGGTTCGCCGGCTGATCGAGGAGGCCTACTCCGAGGCGCGCCGCATCCTGACCGAGAAGAACGACGAATGGATCGCGGTGGCCGAAGCGCTGCTGGAATACGAGACGCTGTCGGGCGACGAAATCCGGCAGGTGATCGCCGGGCAGAAGCCTAACCGCGACCTCGGCGACGATACCCCGCCCTCGCGCGGATCGGCGGTGCCGAAGGCCGGCGTGCATGGCAAGAAGAAGGGCGGTGAAGAGCCCGATGCCGGCATGGAACCGCAGCCGCAGGGCTGAGCGCATCCCCTAACTAGCGATCATGCATTGAGGGCCCGGGCATCGCTCGGGCCTTCGCTTTTGCGGCGACCGCTACTGGCAGAGCCGGTAGCCGCTGCTTCGTTCCGCCAGGTCGAAGTGCAGATGGTCGTCGTGATTCTCGTCCGATCCGGGGCCGAGCACGGTGGTGAAGTGCATGCAGGCGCCGGCGCGGACGGCGCGCTGGAAGGCCTCCTCGATCGTGCCCACGCCTACGCGCGGCACGACCGGAATCGGATCGTGGCCGTCGAATCCGAAGCCGGAGATGTCGATCGCGGAGCCGCGCGCATGTTCCGAAATCTTCGCGTCCGGCCGGTTGTTTCGGTTGCGGCAGACATAGGTGGAGGCGTGAGTGATCTCCGACAGCTCTACACCCATGCCCAGCGCCCTGGTCGCCGGCAGGACCTCGTTTCGCACCCAGCGGACGGTCGCGAGCGCGGAGGCGCAGGTCATCTCCGTTTCGGGTTTCACGGTGACCCCGGGTGCCGCCTCGCGCAGATTGTAGGGCCGGTAGACGCCGCAGGCCCCGTCGCCGTCGATGGTATCGCGTCGCTCGAAGACCGCGCCGAGAGCGCGCAGTTCCGTCTCGCACCGGGCGATCACCGCCTCGTCCACGGGCTCGGGCGGCCGGTCCGGCGCGGAAGCCGGATCGGGAGCCTCGGCCGCGTCTTCCGCGTCGTCGCCTCCGTCCGCCTCTGGTGCTCCATCAGCCGGCGCGTCTTCGGTTGAGAGATCGCCGATGGCGTTGTCGGTATTCCCGGATGCTGCCTCGCCAGCGGTCTCCGGCTGGCTGGAGGATGCTTCCGGCGCCCGAGGATTGTCCGGTGGAGCGGGTGCCGTCTCAGGCAGATCGGCGGAGGCAAGGAGCGCCAGGAGCGCCGGAAAAAGTATGAAGGTTCGCATCAGGCTGCTCCCCGCATCATGGATGGCTTGGAAAAGGATCGGATCAAGGCAATTCGGTGGTCGAATCTGACGGATCGATGTCGGGGAGCGTGAGATCAGAATACCTGGCGATCGAGACGTGCCCACGCCTTCGTTCTAGGGTGCAACTCGGAGAGTGGAAGGGAACAGTCCTGTGGTTCGCACATCGATGCGAGAATGGTACGCCCAAGGGGAATCGAACCCCTGTTTGCGCCGTGAGAGGGCGCCGTCCTGACCGCTAGACGATGGGCGCGTCCAAGAGCCCGCGATATAACCAGAGCCGCCGCGAATTGCAACCGGTGGCGAGGTGGGAAATTCGACCTGTCCTCTCGCGAAATCGTGACTCCGTTCCGCGGCAATAACGTGGCGTAATGGATATACGCCCGCTAACGCGTCGCTGACGGAGAACCTTTCATGTCCCTCTCCCGCGCTGCCGCCAACCTGCTTGCCGTCCTGTCCTCGCCGATCGCCGCGCTGGCGCAGAACGATCCCGTGCCGTCGAAATGCCTGGCGATCGCTCAGGGACTGCCGTCCGTCACCTACGCGAGCTTCACACCGGCGCAGACCGTGAGGGAAGTCTCCGAGGTGACGATCACCTATGCCGGCCATTCTACCTACATCATCGAGAGCCCGGCCGGTGTGCGCATCGCCACCGACTACAGCGGCGTCTACGGACGCGATCCGCTGCCGCGCGTCATCACCATGAACAAGGCACATACGACGCACTTCACCACCACTCCCGATCCGGCAATCGAATATGTCCTGCCGGGCTGGAACCCCGGCGGCGACGGCCCGGCGCGGCATGCCGTCGTCGTCGACGACGTCTATGTCCGCAACGTGCCGACCGACATCCGCCGCTACGGCGCGATGGAGAAGGACGGGAACTCGATCTTCATCTTCGAGGTAGCGGATCTGTGCATCGGCCATCTCGGCCACCTGCATCACGACCTCACCGACGCGCACTATGCCGCGATCGGGCGGCTCGACATCGTCATGGTGCCGGTCGATGGGGGAATGACGCAGTCGCTCACCAACATGAGCGAGATCACCACGCGGCTCTATTCCTCGATCGTTCTGCCGATGCACCGCCACTCGACACCCATGGGCGAGTTCCTGTCGATGATGGGCGAGGGTTACGAGATCGACTATCGCGAGGAACGCGGCTTCACCATTTCGCTGCGTGACCTGCCGAGGCGGCCGACGATCCTCATCCTGCAAGGGGTATGAGGTCCGTCATGGCCGGTCCGGGACGGCTGGTTTTCGCATTCCTGGCGCTGCTCTTGGCGGCCGCCCCCTTGCAGGCCGCGGACCCTGACGAACGAGAGCGGCTCTTCGAGGAACTGCTGAATGCGCCGACCGAGACCGCCGCGCGGACGGCCGAGGACGCCATCTGGCGGATGTGGATGGCGCAAGGACCGACTGCGCAGGTGCGCCGCGACGTCGCCGAAGCCATGCGGGCGCGTGAATCCTACGATTTCGATCAGGCCCTGCGCATCCTCGACGGCGTGGTGGCCGCGGCGCCCGATTACGCGGAAGGCTGGAACCAGCGCGCCTTCGTGCATTTCCTGAAGGAAAATCTCGACGACGCCCTTTCCGACATCGACCGCGCCCTGGAACTGGAGCCGAAACACTTCGCAGCCCTTGCCGGAAAGGCGCTCGTCCTGATGCGGCAGGGTCGCATGGAACTCAGCCAGCAAGCGCTGCGGGAGGCGATCGCGATCGATCCCTGGCTCAGGGAGCGCCACATGCTGATCCCCATGCCGGGGGAAGTTCTTCCCCGGCCCGGAGGCACGCCGATCTGAGGCCGGTCAGTGTCCGCCGCCGTCGCGGCCCGCGGCCTTGTCGGCCGCGCGTTTGCGGCGCGCCAGCATGTTGAGGCCTTCCACCAGGGCGGAAAAACCCATCGCGGCGTAGATGTAGCCCTTGGGGACATGGAAGCCCATGCCGTCGGCGATCAGCGTCATGCCGATCATCAGGAGGAAGCCGAGCGCGAGCATCACGATGGTCGGGTTCTTCGCAATGAACCGCGACAGGGGCTCGGCCGCGACCAGCATGACGGTCACCGCGCAGATCACGGCGATGTACATGATCGCGATCTCGTCGGTCATGCCGACGGCGGTAATGATGGAATCGATCGAGAAGACCAGATCGAGCAGCAGGATCTGGAGGATCGCGGCGCCGATGGACATCGTTACCGCCGACCCGATCATGTTGTCCTTGTGATCCTCCGGATCGACGGAGTGGTGGATCTCCTTCGTCGCTTTCCAGACGAGGAACAGGCCGCCGGCGATCAGGATCAGGTCGCGCCAGGAGAAGCCGTGGTCGAACAGCGTGAAGAGCGGCGAGGTCAGGCTCACGATGAAGGAGATCGTGGCAAGCAGGATGAGGCGCAGCACCAGGGCGGCGCCGATGCCGATGCGCCGCGCGTTCTTCTGCTGCTCGGCCGGAAGCTTGTTGGTCAGGATGGAGATGAAGATCAGATTGTCGATGCCGAGCACGATCTCAAGCACGACCAGCGTCGCCAGCGCGACCCAGGCGGTCGGGTCATCCAGCCATACGAAGTGCGGGGCTATGAACTCTGCGAAAGGCATGGGGAGGGATTTCCAAACGGAGCTGGCTGGATTGCCGGAGACTTAGGTTCTTCAACGCGGCCGGTCAATGACCGTTCCAGAAGGCCGGAACCGTCTCCTCGAGCCGCGGCCCCAGTCGCAGCGGTGCGACCTTTTCGGCGAGCCCGGTGCGGTCGGAAATCTCGACCCCGAGGCCGCAGATGGTCGCGGGACCTGCCGCTGCCTCGAAACGCCCCTTCGGCACCTTGGAGAGAAACCGGTTGAGCGGTTCGCTCTTGTCCATGCCGAGCGAGGAATCGTAATCGCCGCACATGCCGGCATCGGTCAGGTAGGCGGTACCTCCCGACAGGATCTGGTGATCCGCGGTGGGCTGGTGCGTATGGGTCCCCACGACGAGGCTCGCGCGCCCGTCGACGAAATGCGCGAAGCACATCTTCTCGCTCGTCGCCTCGGCATGGAAATCGATCACGACCGCGTCGGCCTGCTCGCCGAGCGGGCAGGCGGCCAGTTCGCGCTCCGCCGCCTGGAACGGATCGTCGAGTTCGGGATGCATGAAGACGCGGCCCATGATGTTGGAGACCATCACGCGGGCTCCGTTCTTCGCCGTGAAGAGGCCCGAGCCATGGCCGGGCGTGCCGGGCGGAAAGTTCGCCGGGCGCAGGAAACGCTCTTCGCGCGGGGCGAATTCGAGCGCCTCGCGCTGGTCCCAGACATGGTTTCCGGTGGTCACGACGTCGGCGCCGGCATCGAGCGTCTGGCGGAATATGTCCTCGGTGATGCCGAAGCCGCCCGCCGCGTTCTCGCCGTTGACGATGACGAAGTCGAGCCGGAAGTCCGAGATCAGGCCGGGCAGCCGGTCCCACACCGCGTTACGGCCCGTGCGGCCCACCATGTCTCCGAGGAAGAGAAGTCTCATGAGGCGAGCCTTACAGTCCGTCGGCGAAACGGCGCAAGCCGCTTTCGGTCAACAGTTCGGAGATGATCATGTCGTGCGGTTCGTCGGGCACGCGCTCGACCTCCTGGCAGTCGAAAGCCATTCCGGCGAGGCGGGGCGACAGACCGTTCGCATGCAGTTTCGAAATAGCGCGGTCGTAGTAGCCGGCGCCGTAGCCAATGCGGTGGCCGCGCGCGTCGAAGGCGGCTAGCGGGACGAGCATGATCGTCGGGTCGAGCACCTCGGCCTCCCCGGAAGGGCCCATGGTGCCGAAGCCCATGTCGACCAACGGTGCGCCGCGCACAAGTTCGCGAAAGACGATGGTGGTCTTGTCGAGGATCGCCGGCAAGCAGAGTCGAGCCCCCTTCTGGCGCAACGCATCCATCAGCGGGCGCGGATCGATCTCCGAACGGATCGGCCAGAAACCGGAGACCACGTCGCCCGGTCCGCACTGGATCGCTTCGGTGCCGGTCTCGGCGACCGAAAGCGAGGCCTCGATGCGGTATTGCGGTGCGAGCGCATCGCGGCGCGCGAGTGCTTCCTCGCGACGCCGTCGCTTCAGTTCCTTGAGGGGCTGCATCCGGTGTTTCCCGTTTTCCGGCGTGCAGGAACCCGAATGGCGGGGAGAAATCAACCTTGGAATCCGGGAGGCGAGGGAGAGCGACGATCCACGACAACCGGTGGAGAGGTTGATCCCGGGTGCCTACAAAGTAGGTGGGCGCCGTATGAGAGGACCCACGGGTCCCCCCAGGGACAGCTCCCTAAGGATCAATAAGGCCCCGGGGAAGTGTTACTCCTGCCGCGAAGCGCAGACCGTCGAACACAATATAGGACGGACCGATCGCGTCCGCTACAGGAAACCCCGCGCCCGGCTCGCG
>CATMOC010000168.1 GCA_950071955.1 uncultured Mesorhizobium sp.
AGACGCTGGGCTCGATGTCGCCGGAGGACCGCCAGGTAAAGGGCCCGGCGATCAATGGCCTGAAGAACCGCATCGCCGACGCGCTCGCTGCCCGCAAGGCAGAGCTGAAGGACGCCGCGACGACCGCCCGTCTTGCCGCCGAAAAGCTCGACGTCACGCTGCCGGTGCGCCAGTCGCCGGCCGAGCGCGGCCGCATCCACCCGATCAGCCAGGTGATCGACGAGATCGCCGCGATTTTCGGAGACCTCGGCTTCGCGATCGCGGAAGGCCCCGACATCGAGACCGACTACTACAATTTCACCGCGCTCAACTTCCCCGAAGGCCATCCGGCCCGCGAGATGCACGACACGTTCTTCTTCCAACCGAACGAGAAGGGCGAGCGCAAGCTTCTGCGCCCCCACACCTCGCCCGTGCAGATCCGCACCATGGAGACCCAGAAGCCGCCGATCCGCATCGTCATCCCCGGCAAGACCTACCGGCAGGATTCGGATGCGACGCACTCGCCTATGTTCCACCAGCTGGAAGGCCTGGTGATCGACAGGACGGCCAACGTCGCCAACATGAAGTGGGTGCTGGAGGAGTTCTGCAAGGCCTTCTTCGAGGTTCCGAAGGTGGACATGCGCTTCCGCCCGTCCTTCTTCCCGTTCACCGAGCCGTCCCTCGAGGTCGACATCCAGTGCGACCGCTCGCGGCCGGGCGAGGTGCGCTTCGGCGAGGGCAAGGACTGGATGGAAATCCTCGGCTGCGGCATGGTGCATCCCAACGTGCTCCGGATGTCCGGGCTCGACCCGGACGAGTACCAGGGTTTTGCCTGGGGCATGGGCATCGACCGCATCGCCATGCTGAAATACGGCATGCCGGATCTGCGCGCCTTCTTCGACGCCGACGTGCGCTGGCTGCAGCACTACGGCTTCCGGCCGCTGGACCTGCCGACGCTGTTCGGGGGGTTGAGCGGGTGAGATTGGGCGCGTCGGGCGCCCGGAGCATCTCGGCCATCGGTGGCGGCGGAGTAGTCGGCAGGGCCCAAAGACCACTGCAGGTCCGCCGTTGCGTCGCATCGGAATCCGGGGTAGAGAAATTACGTATTTTGCGTAATTTCGAACCTGGAGCAGCGCGATGACGACCACCGTTTCCGCCTCGGAAGTGCAGCGCCGGTTCGGCCGGGTGCACGACGCGGCGATGAAGGAGCCTGTCGAGATCCAGAATCATGGTCGCACGACGGCGTATCTGGTCTCGGCCGACACCTTCAGGGAAATGTGGAACTGCTATCGCCGCTCCTTCCTCGTCGGCGATCTCACCGACGAGGACATGCGTGATATCGCCACGGCCAAGGTGCCCGAGGACATGGATTGGGAGCCGGACGACGCTCCCGAAGACAATGGTTCGCCTGCCTCTTCGCGATGAGACTTCCCGATCGCGTCGAACCCGGCCTTGTCCTGAAGTACGGATATCTGTGGGCCGACGAGGCTGAACGCGGACGCGAAGACGGGAGAAAGGATCGCCCCGCAGTCGTGGTCCTCCGACGCGAGTTGGTGAGGAATACGCTGATGGTGACGGTGGCGGCGATGACGCATTCGCCGCCTCGCGCCGGGCAGCGGTCGGTCATGGTGCCGCCAGCCGTCAAGCAGCGGCTTGGACTGGACGAGCAGGCATCCTGGATCGTCACCCACGAACTTAACACGTTCGTCTGGCCGGGTCCCGATCTAAGGCCGATCGGAAGGCTTCACGGATCGGCGGACGATCGCTGCTTCTACGGCTACATCCCCAATTCTCTCCTGCGAAAGATCGTCCAAGGGATCGCAGACAACCGCGCAGAGCAACGGTTCAAGTTGGTGAAGAGGTCTTTCGAGGGGCCTTGAGGCCGACGGGTCTGCACAACAAAAAGCCCGGCGGGACGGCCGGGCTTTCCTGCAAACGGTAACTTCTCTGGGATCAGGCGAGATTGCCGCCGATCCAGGCCGTCAGCGCGGTCTTGGGGGCGGCGCCGACCTTCATGTCGGCCACTTCGCCGCCCTTGAAGATCATCAGCGTGGGGATCGAGCGGATGCCGTACTGGGCGGCGATCTCGGGGTTCTCGTCGATGTTGACCTTGGCGACCTTCACCTTGCCGGCCATTTCGTTCGAAATCTCATCGAGCGACGGGGCGATCATCTTGCAGGGGCCGCACCATTCGGCCCAGAAATCGACGACCACCGGCTCGGCTGCGTCGAGCACTTCGGCCTGGAATGTATTCTTGTCGGCTTTGACGGTGGACATCTTCTTCTCCTTGGGAAACAGGAAGTCGAGGCGGATGTGGGTTCGGGCCGCTCCGCTTTCAAGCGTTCCTTGTCTCACGCCCCCGTGAGTCGGACAAGGGTCTGGTCCAGCAGCTCGTCGGGCAGCGTGAGCAGGTGCGGGCCTTCGGTGAAGAGCAGCGTTGCGGCGACGCGGCGCCCCGGATAGAGCGGCGCAAGCAGCGCGCGGTAGATCGCGAGCTGCGCGACGTAGGCGTCCGGGACCGTCTCCAGCGCGGCGGGCGGCGGGCGATTGGTCTTGTAGTCGACGATCAGCACCTCGTCGTCCGTCACCGCGAGCCGGTCGATCTTGCCAGAGACGGCGCGCAGGCGGCCGCCGACGTCGATCGTCCCCATCAGCCCGACCTCGGCGCGCGAGCCGGGCGCGAAGACGGGTGCGAATGCGGGATCGTCCAGCACGCGCTCGACTGAGCGCCAGGCCGCGAGACGATCGCCTTCGTCCCAAGTCCGTCCGGCACGCGCGAGATATCGCAGGGCCGCGGCCTCGCGCTCCGCCGTAGCCATTGCCGGAAGCGATTGCAGGAGCCGGTGAATCGCAGTGCCCCGCTCGATGGCGAAGGAGGGAGCTGCCGCTGGATCGAGCACCGGCGAGGCGGTCGAGGGTGTCAACTCCTCGTCGTCGAAGATCAGCACGGAGGCACCGGACGGTGCCAGAGGGCGGGGCAGAGCGCGGGCCTGCGGCAAGGGCTGCGAGAGAGCCGGGGGCATGAGGTCCGGTTCGGTCTCCGGCCTTGCCTTCTCCTCCGTGGACGCAACGGCGGTCTGTTCGGTGACGCGGTAGCGGCGCACCTGCAATTCGGCCAGCGGGTGCCGGAACTGCTCGACCGGCGCGTGCGCGAAGCCGTTGGCCACCAGGCTATGCCAGATGCCTGGATCCGGCTGGCGTACGCCGCGATAACCGCACACGATCAGCCGGTCCTCGGCGCGTGTCATGCCGACATAGAGGAGCCGTCGGTACTCCTCCTTCGCTTTCTCGCCAATCGCGTCGGAGATTTCGCGCGACGCCCTGTTGGCGATGTCGGAGGAACTGCGCCAGACATAGCCGCTGCCGGGCCAGAGCGCCTTCTTCGACTGGAACGGCAGGAGCCTCGGCAGATGGCTGTCGGAAAACGGCGCGCTGCCGGCATCGACGAGGAAGACGACCGGCGCCTCCAACCCCTTCGAGGCATGGACGGTCATGATGCGGACCTCGTCGCGCGTCTGGTCCATCTCGCGCTTGATGTCCGGGCCGGCGTTTTCCAGCGTCGAGAGAAAGGTTTCGAGGTCGGCGGCGCCCGTCTTCTCGGCCGCGAGGCAGAAGTTCTGGAACTCGTCGAGGATCTCGCCGGCCTCGTGGCCCAGGCGCCGGATCATTTTTCGACGTACGCCGTCGCGACCGAGGATGGCGGCATAGAACTCGAAGACCGGCTTCGTGTCCGCCTCGGCGCGCCAGCGCTCGAGCAGGGACACGACCTCTTCCCAGCCCGCGCGGGCGCGCAGCGCGTCCCACAGCGAGGTCTTCGAAGACCGGTTCGAGGCGACGGCGAAAAGGTCGTCCTCGGTACGCCCGAACACCGGGCTTTTCAGGAGCGCGGCCAGCGACAGGTCGTCGTGCGGCTGGAGCACGAACCGGCCGAGCGCGATCAGGTCCTGCACCGCGATGTGGGTGCCAAGGTTGAGCCGGTCGGCGCCGGCGACGGGGATTTGGCGGTTCTTCAGGCCGCGCGAGAGAGCATGGATGAAGCGGTCGCGCTTGCGCACCAGGACCAGCACGTCGCCCGGCCGGATGCGGCGTCCCTTGCCGTCGATGCACTCGCCGTCGCGGAGCCAGCCATGGATGGTTCCCGCCACGATCTCGGCCAGCCGAACCGCCGGCGCGGAGGCGTGATCGATCGACTGGGTCCAGTCGTCGGGCTCCTCGACCTGCTCCGGTTCGATCTGGTCCCAGAGTTCGACCAACCCCGGTTCGCCGGCGCGGATCGCCTTGTGCTCCAGCGGCTCTGGATCGTGCGTCAGGCCCTGGCGCGCCTCTTCCGATGAAAAGACGAGGTCGACGGCCGAAAGCACGTCCTCGGTGGAGCGGAAGGAATGCGTCAGCCGCACCCGCTCGAAACCGGCGTTGGCAGCGCCGACCCGTTGCGAGAACAGCCTTCCGTGCCGGTCGAAGGCTTCCGGCTCGGCGCCCTGGAAGGAATAGATCGACTGCTTCTCGTCGCCGACGGCGAAGACGGTGCGATGGACGTTGCCGCGGGCGCCCGCACCGGAAAAGAATTCGTCCGTCAGCCCCGCCACGACTCGCCATTGATCCGGGCTGGTGTCCTGCGCTTCATCGACGAGGATATGGTCTATGCCCTGATCGAGCTTGTACTGGATCCACGGGCCGACATCCTGGCGCGACAGGAGACGCACGGTGCGTGTGATCAGATCGTTGAAATCGAGGAAGCCGCGCGCGCTTTTCAGCCGTTCGTAGCGGGCGATGAGCCAGTCGGCGATGACGAGCGCGGAGCGGGTCGCATTGAGCATGCGGAAGGTCGAGAGCCGGTCGCAGACCGTCGACAGCGCCTGCGATATCCGCTCGTGCTCGGATGCGAACTCCGGAAAATACTCGCCCACCCCGCGCGCCATGACGTTCTTGTGGGACTTCGGCTCCCATTCGCCCGCGCGCCTGGCCTTGAGGAAGACATCGCGTGCGGCGATCAGGCCCGCCACGAGATCGGGACTGGAGCAGGCGGAGGTGAGCTGCGCGGCGAAGTTCTGGGCGTTGACCTTTCCCGAAGCCCGCGCGCGCTCGTTGATTCGGCGGGCGAGATCGGCGGTGAAGAAGTTGTCGGGCCAGGCGGCGCGGGCGACCTCTTCCTCCGTCTCCCCGTCGGTGAACCCGAACTCCTCGAACAGGTCGGCGAAGCCCGAAGGGGCGCCGCCGAGGGCGTCGATGAAGGCGCGCAGCGTGTCGCGTTTGCCGACGATCTCGGCCAGGAGCCCGTCGAGCCCGGCCTCTCCACCTGCCTGCAGCACGGAGGCGAAGGCTTCCGCGAGCGACCCGTCATCGCCCACGGAGGCACCGGACAGAAGGTCGCGGCGGGCCTCCGCCACCAGCGCCTGCTCCATCTGGCTGTCAAGCATCTCGAAATGGCC
Source organism: uncultured Mesorhizobium sp. (assembly GCA_950071955.1). Classification (GTDB taxonomy): domain Bacteria; phylum Pseudomonadota; class Alphaproteobacteria; order Rhizobiales; family Rhizobiaceae; genus Aquibium; species Aquibium pacificus. Next base: position 5,409 of record CATMOC010000168.1, read on the forward strand.
GGCGATGTTGGCCTCCAGTGGGAAGCGGTGCAGCACCGCTTCGCAGAAGGCGTGGATGGTCTGGATCTTCAGACCGCCCGGCGTTTCGAGCGCCCGCGCGAAGAGCTGCCGCGCCAGCGCGAGCTTCGCCCGATCCGGCTGCCGTCCCTCGATCCTGCCGATCTCGTTCGCGAGCGTCTCCTCGTCCAGCGTCGCCCAGCGGCCGAGATCGCGGAAGACGCGGGTCGCCATGTTGGCGGCGGCGGCCTTGGTGTAGGTCAGGCACAGGATGCGGGCCGGATCGGCGCCGTCGAGCAAGAGCCGCACCACACGCAGCGACAGCACGTGCGTCTTGCCCGAGCCGGCATGGGCGGAGACCCAGGCGGAGTTCAACGGATCGGAGGCGCGCGCCTGGTTGCGCACCGTCTCTTCGGGAATGAAGTATGTCTTCTTCATTCGCCGGCTTCCCCCGCATCGGTGCCGTCTGCGCCCGCCGACCACTCGAGCACGCGCGCCAGGTGGTCGTAGTTGCCGCTGGTATCGCCCTCGCGGAAAGGCAGCGCGCGCGACAGGTAGCCGGTTTCGGGATTGCCGTAGTGCGCGATCAGCTTCTCCAGCCGCGCCCAGGCTTCGTCCGAGAGTTCGGAAGCGGAACGGATCGCGCTCTTGAACTTGAGGATCGATTCGGGAACCACCTCGCCATTGGCTTTCAGCCGAACGTAGAGGAGATCGGCGGGCTCGGCCTTGCCCGCGCCGGCGAAGGCGCCACGCTTCACAAGCGCGCCTTCGAGCGCCAGTTGCGGCGCGAGCAGCGTGTGCGCCTGCCCCTTGGAGGGCGAGGTGCCCGTCTTGTAGTCGATGATGTCGGCGAGCCCCGACGGACGGCTATCGATGCGGTCGGCATAGCCGGACAGCGTCACCCCGGTGGCGCCGATTGGTGTGGCCTGGGCACGATCCTCGGCGTGGCGACTTAGAAGCCCCGGGGCGCGGTCGCGCTCGAAGCCGATCAGATGCGGTGCCATGGCCATGAAGCGCGGCCACCAGACCGCCTCGACGTCAACGGGAAGCGCGATCTCGTCGAAGCAGGCGCGGCCGATGTCGATGAGACGGTCCCGCGCGTCATGGGCGTTCGGATCGACGCCGGATGCGGTGAAGCGGTGCAGGATCTCGTGGAACAGCGTTCCGCGCTCGGCGGCGCCGGGATCGCGAACTAGTGGCTCCATCGGGTAGAGGCCGAGGATGCGTTTCGCGTAGATCGCATAGGGGTCGCGCCGCAGCGTCTCGATCTCCGTGACCGAGAATTTCTTCGGCCGGGCGTCGAGAGGCGGTTTCGGATGGGGACGCGGCGCGAAAGGCACGTCCTCGCCGTCGTCGAGCTGGCGGGCCCAACCGATGTAGCGCTCGCCGCGGCGCTTCAATGCCCCGGCCTCCTCCGCGCCGACGACCGTCAGGAGCCGCTGCAGCCAGCGTGAGGCGACGGCGGGCGCATCGCCGGCGCGCGCGGCGCGGCTGAGTACCACCCGCTCCGTGCCCATGGCCATGACGAAGTCGTGCGCGGCAAGGCCGATGCGGCGTTCGGGCGGCTCGAGCTCGATGCCGGTCTTCATCATGCGCGACATGAAGCGGTCGGCCTCGGCCTTGCGCGGCCAGGTGCCTTCGTTGAGGCCGCCGATCACCAGAAGATCGGCGCTTTGCAGCCGCGCCTCCAGCGTTCCCCAGATCGAGACGCGCGGATCGCTGCCGGCCGATGGCTTGACGGTCTCCGCCGAGATCAACGCGCCGAGGATCGCCGGCCATTCGGCGGGGGCGACGGCGGTGTCGCCGCAGGCGGCAACCAGGTCGCGCAGGAAGGAGACGAGGCCCTCACCCGCGTCGCCCGGGTAGAGCCCGGCAAGGCTGCCGTCCTCGTCCCGCCCGATCGCCTCCAGCCCCGTTACCGTGGCGGCGGCGAGGTCGGGAACGGCAATGGCGACGTGGTTGAGTTTTCCGATCATGGCTGCTTGGGGTCTCCCGATACGCGGATCAAATGAACGGTGGTGACGGGGTTCTTTTCCAGAGTCTTGCGGAAAGCACGCCGGACCGCAATACGCCCCGCCTCGCGGACGAGATCGTCGTCCTTCCGTTTCTTGGCCTTGAGTTTCCGAACGGCGTCGAGCGCGGCCTCGATAGCCGC
>CATMOC010000169.1 GCA_950071955.1 uncultured Mesorhizobium sp.
CGCCATGCACGATCAGTTCAGCCAGAGCCCTGCCGACCGCCGGTGCCTGCTGCAGCCCGTGGCCGGAGAAGCCGTTGGCGAAAACGAAGTTTTCCACTTCCGGATGCGGGCCGATCACCGCGTTCTGGTCGAGCGTGTTGTAGTCATAGTGCCCGGCCCAGGCGCGCCCGACCTTGATCGCCTCGAAGGCGGGGATGCGGGCGGCGAGCACCGGCCAGATGGTTTCCTCGAAGAGCGGCCAGTCCGGCTCGAAATCGCCGGGATCGGCCGGTCCGTCCGTCACGTGCGGTTCGGCGCCGCCGGTGATGTAGACCGAGCCCTCCGGACGCACGTAGATGCCCGAGGGGTCGACCAGGAGCGGCATGTCGTCGAAGCGCTGGCGCGCCTCGAAGACGAAGACCGATCGTTTTCGAGGCTCGACCGGCAGCGCAATGCCGGCCATCGCCGCCACCTTGCCCGCGTTGGGTCCGGCCGCGTCAATGACTGTCCCGGCATCGAGGCGTTCGCCGTCGTCGAGCTCAACGCCGGTGATGCGGTTTCCCTCCCGTCTCAGTCCGGTCACAGACGCCCGGATCATGTCGATCTTTCGGTCCCTCAGCGCCCTGCGGAACAGCATGAGTAGCGCGTGCGCATCGAACCAGCCTTCGCCGGAGCGGCCCCAGGCGCCGCCGGCGATCCCTTCGGTCGAGAGCCAGCCGAAGCGGCGCGACAGCGCCGCCGCGTCCTCCAGGAGGATGTCGGCGCCTTGAGCAGTCTGCACTGCGTGGTTCGCCTTCAGCACCGGCAGGCCTTCTTCGGAGGCCAGGATGAGATAGCCCTTTTCGCGGAAGGCGATATCGGCCTCCGCGCCGAATTCCTGCGTCAGGCGCCGGAACAGGGCGAGCGTGTATTGCGAGAGCCTTATGTTCTCCGCGATCGAGAACTGCTGGCGGATCGAGGCGCAGGAGAGCGTCGTCGCCGCCCGCGCGAACTGCGGATCGCGTTCGATGAGCGCGATGGTGCCCGCAAAACCTTCCTCGCGCAGATGCCAGGCGATGGAGCTGCCGATGATGGCTCCGCCGATGATGACGATGTCGTAGCCGGCCAAGCTGATCTCCGTTGCGGCAAGGGAACTGCGACCAGCGGCGCAGGTGCCGCATCGCGGCGGGACTTGCAAGGCAAATCGCGGCGCGCGATGTAGGGCCATGCAGACCGGATACCGCCCCCGCCGCTCGGTGCTCTACGTGCCGGCCTCGAACGAGAAGGCCCTCGCCAAGGCGGCGTCGCTCGCCTGTGATGCCGTCGTCGTCGACCTGGAGGACGCCGTGGCGCCGGACGCAAAGGGAGAGGCCCGCGCCCGTCTCGAAGGCTTTTTCTCATCCCGCAAGGCCGGCGGTCCGGAACTGGTGGTGCGAATCAATGCGCTTGCCAGCGAATGGGGCGCCGCGGATCTCGAGGCCGCCTGCGCCTGCAGGCCCGCCGCGATCCTCCTGCCCAAGGTGGACGGACCGCGCGATCTGCTGGACGCCAACGACCGGCTCGACGCGATGGACGCTTCGCCCGACATGTCTCTCTGGGCGATGGTGGAAACGCCGCGCGGCATGCTGAACCTCGGTGCCATCGCAGAACTCGGCCGCGACCGCGGCGCACGCCTTGCCTGCCTGGTTGCCGGCACCAACGATCTCGTCAAGGAGACCGGCGTGCGCGCCACGCCGGACCGGCGCTTTCTCGTTCCCTGGCTGATGCAGATCGTGCTCGCCGCGCGCGCCGGCGGGCTCGACGCGCTCGACGGCGTCAGCAACGACTTTCGCAATCTGGAGGCCTTCGCACAGGAGTGCGACCAGGGCCGCGCCATGGGGTTCGATGGCAAGACCCTGATCCATCCTGCGCAGATCGACCCGGCCGATCGAGCCTTCTCGCCGTCCCAGGCGGAACTTTCGGATGCCCGCCGCATCGCCGACGCTTTCGAAGAGCCCGAAAACGCCGGCAAGGGCGTCATCTCGATCGACGGCCGCATGGTCGAACGCCTGCACCTGGAGCAGGCCAGGCGGCTTCTTGCCAAGGCTGCGACGCAACGAGGATCCTGACGTGAAGCTCTACCGTTTTCTTTCCGGACCCGACGATTCGAGTTTCTGCCACAAGGTCACGGCTGCCCTGAACAAGGGCTGGCATCTCCACGGCTCCCCCACCTACGCCTTCGACGCGGAGACGAAGACCATGCGTTGCGGGCAGGCGGTGGTGAAGGAGGTCGACGGGGTGGACTACGAGCCGGGCATGAAGCTTTCCGAGCAATAGCCGGCCCAACGAGCCACCGTCGTCAGGGGGCGGCTTCCTCGATCTTCTGCATGTCGTCGTCGGAAAGCCCGAAATGGTGTCCGATCTCGTGGATCAGCACATGGGTGATGATGTCGCCCAGCGTCTCCTCGTTCTCGGCCCAGTAGTCGAGGATCGCTCGGCGGTAGAGCGTCACGCGGTTCGGGCCCTCGCCGGTCGCCGGATTCCAGCGCTCGGCGATGCCGCGGCCCTCGAAGAGGCCGAGCAGATCGAAAGGGGTCTCCAGCGAGAGATCATCCATGATCTCCTCCTCCGGGAACTCCGCCATCTGGATGACGATCTCGCCGGTGAGCTTGCGGAACTCGTCCGGCAGGTGGGCATAGGCTTCCAGGGCCAGCAGTTCCAACTCCTCGAGGGAGGGGGAGAGTTGCTCGTGCCAGTCCCTGGTCTGGTAGATGCGTGCCATTTGTCGTCCTTTTGCGGCCATATAGCCTTTTGCGATCCCGCTTGCGAGAGGGCGGGGAGCCGATGGCGTTCCGCGCGACGGACAAGAGGAATAAATTCTTCGAGACTCCGCTTGACTCTCCCGCGGGCCTCTGGAATCCATAGGAACATAATAGGAACACAAATGCAGGAAGCAGGGCCATGGCGACCTCCGCCGCGGCGCGGGGTACCCTTTTTGCCTTGCGCCGGAAAATCGCCAAGATCGAGGGTACCCCCGCCGACACCCTGTCGCCGGACGAGGTCGGCATGGCATCCGACGGCATCGTGCTGCGGGAAGGCGGAAGCCCGCTTCGCCATCCGGCCCTGACCGAAAGTCTGATCGCGACCGGCGACGCGGATTTCGATGCCGCGCTCGGCGGAGGCGTTCCGCGCGCGGCGCTGACGGAGATCCACGGTGCCGAAATGCGCGACGCCGGTGTCGTCACCGGTTTTGCGCTGGGGCTTTGCGCGGCCGCCATGAAAGCGGTTCCCCAAAGCCTGCCGCTTCTCTGGATCGCACCGGCGGAGAATAACCGCGAAGCAGGTTTCCCCTATGCTCCGGGCCTGCTGGAGCTGTTCGGGATTTCCCCTGGAAGCCTCCTGACGTGCGAGACGCCGAAACTCGCCGACGCGCTCTGGGTGGCGGAGGAGGCGGCACGTCTGTCGGCGCTCGGTGCCGTGCTTCTGGAACTGCGCGGCAACCCGCAAAGGGTCGATCTCACCGCCACCCGCCGCCTGCATTTCCGCGCCCGCGATGCCGGCCGGCCGGTTTTCCTGTTGCGCCAGTCGGCTCGGGCGGAACCGACCGCCGCTCCGCTGCGGCTTTCCATATCCCCGGCTCCGGCGGGGATGCGCCGCACGGTGGCTGGCCCGCTTTCCGGCTCGATCGGTCCTCCGGCCTTCATGGTCGAGATCGGCAAGAGCCGGACGGCACGGTCCGGCAGCTTCGAACTGGAATGGAACTCCCATGAACGCTCTTTCCGGAAAAGAGGGCCAGAGATACCTGGCTCTGTGGTTCCCGTACCTGTCCACCGAAGGCATCTGGCGCCGGCGTCTCGGCCGCTCCTGGCGGGGGACACCTCCTTCGCAGCGGGCGCCGCTGATCGTCAGCCGGCGCGAGAAGAACGCACAGCGGATCGCCGCCCTCGACGAGCAGGCTGAGGCGCTCCGGCTGAAGCGCGGCATGGGGATAGCCGATGCCCGCGCCATGCATCCGGCGATCGAGATCGTCGAGGCCGATCCGGCGGCCGACCGCCGCCTGCTCGAAGGTCTCGCCGACTGGTGCGACCGCTATACGCCGCTGGTGGCGATCGACGGCGAGGACGGGCTCTATCTCGACATTTCCGGCTGCAGCCATCTTTTCGGCGGCGAGGAAAAGATGCTGGACGATCTCCTGGCGCGGCTTTCCGAACAGGGTTTTCGTACCCGCGCCGGCATCGCCTCGACGGCCGGGACGGCCTGGGCCGCCGCCCGGTTCTCCGGCGCGGCGATCATCGCGCCGGGGGAGGAAGCGGTCTTCCTGGCCGGCCTGCCGCTCGCCGCCTTGCGCCTCGACGGGACGGTCTGCGCAGCGCTGGAGAGCGTCGGGCTGCGCAGCGTCGGCGCCATCCTCGAAGCGCCGCGCGCGCCTCTGGCGCGCCGCTTCGGCCGCATGCCGGTGACCCGCCTCGACCAGGCGCTCGGCCGGGTGGAGGAGGCGGTCTCGCCGCGCCTGCCGGTCGCCGCCCTCTCCGTCGAGCGCAACCTCGCCGAACCCATAAACCGTATGGAAGACATCGAGGAACTCGTCTTCATGCTGGCCGTGACCGCCAGGGGCAGCCTCGAGACGCGCGGCGAGGGAGCGCGGCTCCTGGAACTGGCGCTGTTCCGGGTCGACGGGGTCGTCAGCCGCGTCGCCGTCGGTACGTCGCGGCCGATGCGCGAACCACACCTGATCCGGAGACTGTTTCACGAGAAACTCTCCGCGACCGAGATCGACCCCGGTTACGGCTTCGACCTCGTCCGGCTTTCGGTGCGCGAGAGCGCCCGCTTCGACGCCCGCCAGGGCGATCTCGTGGCTACCCGTACGGGAGACGAAGAGGGACTTGCCCTTTTCGCCGACCGCGTCGGCGCCCGCCTCGGCCGGCAGACGATCAGGCGGCCGGTTCTGGCCGAGAGCCATGTGCCGGAGCGCGCCATGACGACCGTCGCCTTCGCCGACGCCCCGGCGGTGGAACACGCGGCACCCTCCCTCGACCTCGGGGAACGGCAGGTTCCGGAGGCGGTCGAGCGGCCGATCCGGCTCTTCGGACGGCCCGAGCCGACCGAGGCCTCGGCCGAGGGGCCGGAAGGGCCGCCCTTTTCCTTCCGCTGGCGGCGCACGCTCTACCGCGTCGCCCGCGCCGAGGGTCCCGAGCGCATCGCGCCGGAATGGTGGCGTGCCCCGGCGGAGGAGCGGACCCGGGACTACTACCGCGTCGAGGACACGAGAGGCCGGCGGTTCTGGCTGTGCCGCGAAGGTCTCTACGACGGCTCGCCGGTCATGCCGCGCTGGTACGTGCACGGCCTGTTCGCATGACCGTCACGGCCTCCCCCCGGCCCGATGCGCCGGCCTATGCCGAATTCGCGGTGCAGTCGAACTTCTCCTTCCTGCGCGGCGCCTCCGGCCCCGAGGAGATGGCGGTGACGGCCAAGCGCCTCGGCATCGCCGCTTTGGGGCTCGCCGACCGCAACACCGTCGCGGGCGTCGTGCGGGCCTGGAAGATGGCGGAGAAGGAGGGCCTCGCCTATCATCCCGGCTGCCGCCTCGTCTTTTCCGACGGCACGCCGGACGTGCTCGCCTATCCCCGCAACAGGCAGGGCTGGGGGCATCTTTGCCGTATGCTGACCGAGGCCAACGCGCTCGGCGAAAAGGGCAACCCCGACCTGCGGCTGCCCGGCCTGATGGAGTGGGGCAACGACATGTCGCTCGCCGTCCTGCCTCGCCTGGAGGCGGAGGGAGCGGCGGAACTTTCGCTTCTGCGCGGCCTCGGCGACCGCTTCGGCCGGGCCATGCGGGTGGCGGTCGCGCCCGCCTATGCCGGCAGGGACCGCTGGCGCCTCGAACAAGCCGCGGCCCTGGCGGATGCCGCCGGCCTGCCGCTGATGGCCTGCAACGACGTGCTCTATCACGAGCCGGGCCGGCGGCCCTTGCAGGATCTCGTCACGGCCATCCGCCTCAACACGCCGGTGGCCGATGCCGGCTTCGAACTGCGCGCCCACGCGGAACGGCACTTCAAGCCGCCATGGGAGATGGCGCGCCTGTTCCGGCGGCGTCCCGAGGCGCTGGCGGAAACGCTGCGCTTCGCCTGGGAACTCGACTTCTCGCTGAACGACCTGCGATACAACTATCCCGACGAGCCGACCCGCGACGGCGCCTCGCCCCAGGAGGAACTCGCCCGCCTCACCTGGGAGGGTGCGGCCTGGCGCTATTCCGACGGCGCGCCCGAAAGGATCGCGGCGCTCATCCGCCACGAACTCGCCGTGGTCGAGAAGCTGCAATACGCCCGCTATTTCCTGACCGTCCACGACATCGTTCAGCACGCCCGTTCGAAGGGCATCCTGTGTCAGGGGCGCGGATCGGCTGCCAATTCGGTGATCTGCTACTGCATCGGCATCACCGATGTCGGCCCAGACATCATGGACCTCCTGTTCGAGCGCTTCATATCGGAGGAGCGCAATGAGCCGCCCGACATCGACGTGGATTTCGAGCACGACCGGCGCGACGAGGTGATCGCCTACATCTACGAGAAGTACAGCGCCAAGCGGACCGCGCTCGCCGCCTCGGTGGTCACCTATCGCGGCCGCTCCACCATGCGCGAGACGGCCAAGGCGCTCGGCCTTTCGGAAGACGTCATGTCGGCGCTTTCCGGCACGATCTGGGGCTGGTCCACCGCCGGGCTCGGCGACAGCGAGGTGAAGGCCGCGGGTCTCGACATGGCCGACCCGGCGACGCGGCACGTCATCGCGCGCTCCAATGAGATCATGGGCTTTCCGCGTCATCTATCCCAGCATGTCGGCGGTTTCGTCATCACCCGCGACCGGCTCGACGAGGTGGTGCCCATCGTCAAGACGGCGATGGAAGAGCGCAAGATGGTCGAGTGGGATAAGGACGATCTCGACGCGGTCGGCATCCTCAAGGTCGACATCCTGGCACTCGGCATGCTGTCCTGCCTGCGGCGCGCCTTCGGGCTTCTCAAGGAGCATTACGGCCGGGACCTGACGCTGGCGACGCTGCCCAAGGAGGAACCGGAGGTCTACGACATGATCTGCCGGGCCGACACGATCGGTGTCTTCCAGATCGAAAGTCGGGCGCAGATGACCATGCTGCCGCGGCTCAGGCCCAGAAAATTCTACGATCTCGTCATCGAAGTGGCGATCGTCCGCCCCGGGCCGATTCAGGGCGACATGGTGCATCCCTATCTTCGCAGGCGCGAAGGCAAGGAGAAACCCGAATATCCCCGGCCCGAACTGCGGGCGGTGTTGGAAAAGACGCTCGGCGTCCCGCTCTTTCAGGAACAGGCCATGAAGGTGGCTATCGTCGGCGCCGGGTTCACGCCCGTCGAGGCCGATCAGTTACGCCGTGCAATGGCGACCTTCAAGCTCACGGGCGGCGTCAGCCATTTCTACGACAAGCTCGTGGGCGGAATGGTAACGCGCGGCTACCCGAAGGACTTCGCCGAGCGCACGTTCAAGCAGATCGAGG
>CATMOC010000170.1 GCA_950071955.1 uncultured Mesorhizobium sp.
GGGCGCCGGACCCGCGGATCAGCCACCTGATGGAGCGTGCCGACCGACCTACGGTCGTCCGGCCGGCCGCGACCCGCCTGCAAGCCCCATGGCGGCGTACGGCCGCCAACCGGCGGGGCCGCGCTTGAGCAGCGAGCTTGCAATTCATGTCGACGAGGTCGGGATCGTCTTCGGGCGTCACCGCGAATTCTTGCTCAAGAGCAGCTATCAGCTTCTCTTTCGCGTGGGTGGGGATTCGCTGGTGCCCTTCGCGTGCGAGGCCCTGGCGATCGCCTTCACGCGGGGCCGGGCCGTTCCAGCCCAGCAACTCTTCGCACGCGTGGAGCCGGCGCGTCGGGAAGCGCTGGAGCAGGTCTGCCGCATGCTGCACTTCCGGAACTATGGCAACATCGGCATTCCCGGCCTGGAGTTCTTCTTCAACGTCGACCCGGGCGTGCCGCTGCCCGATCCCGGGCACATCGAGTGGCTGGTGCGCGAGACGCTTCCCGATCCGTCGCTGGCGGTCTGCGAGATCACGGAAGGCGCGGGCGCCAGTAGCGAGCGGGTAGGCGCATTCGCAGAAGACCTGAAGCGCATCGGGGTGAGACTCGCCGTCGACGATTTCGGCGCAGGCGAATCGACGCTGGATCGGGTCCGCCTGATCGAGCCGGACACCGTCAAGATCGACGCCGGCTGGTTCCGAGCCGCCGCCCGGAATCCGGAATCGTCCGCCCTGCTGCCGGATCTCTTCGCCGGATTCCGGGGACTGGGATGCCAGGTGCTCGTCGAGGGTATCGAGACCTCGGCGGACCTTGCAGCCGCGCTCGCCGCCGGCGCGGACTTTCTTCAAGGCTACTATCTCGCGCGTCCGGCGCTCGCCGGCACCATCTTCGACGACACGCCACTTGGCATCGGCGTTCTGCTCGACGAAAACGTTCAGCGGGTCGCAGCGAACAGCCGCTGACGGACGAACGCTGCGAGCTCAGCTCCCGGAACCCGCCAGCGAGATCCCGTTCAAGCCGGCGATGACGTCCGAAAGCATGGGAACGTAATCCTCTGCGTGCCCGGTGCCGACCGCGAGCGCGAAGGAGTTCCGCGCGGCGGCGCCCATCGGATTGGACGAGCCTGTGGCGTTCGCGAAGGCGGAGAGATAGCTCAGGTCCTTGAGCGCGTTGCCGAGGGTGAACTTGTGCGCGTCGCGGTCGCGCTCCAGCACGTACTTGAAGAAGGTCTGGTAGAAGCCGCAATCCATCCGGCCGCCGCTGATGACGCTGTCAAAGACCTGCGGCGTGAGGCCAGCCTTCGCGCCCAGCGCGAGAGCCTCCGAATAGATTGCGGCGTAGCCCAGGGAAATGAAGTTGTTGAGGAGCTTCATCGTGTGCCCGCTGCCCGCCGGGCCGGTATGGACGATCTTCTGTGCGAAGGTTTCGAGCACGGGACGGACCCGCTCGAAATGCTCCATCTCGCCACCGGCCATGACGTCCAGCGTTCCGGCCTGCGCTTCCTTGGGCGTGCGCGAAAGCGGCGCGTCGACCAGCGCCATGCCCTTGCCGGCGAGTTCGGCAGCGAGGCGGATGGTGGAGGAGGGGTCGGAGGTCGAGCAGTCGCAGACCAGGATCGGCCTGCCGGCCCTGACGAGCCCGTCGGGTCCGTTGACGATTGCCTCGACCTGGGCGCTTCCGGTCACGCACAGCACGACGATGTCGCATTTTTCCGCGAGTTCGCGGGCGGACGCGGCTTCCTGCGCGCCGCGCGCCCTGAGGTCTTCGGCCGCCTCGCGCCGGCGGTGCGCCAGGATCGTGAGCGGAAAACCCTTTTCCAGGATGTTCTTCGCCATTCCGTGGCCCATGAGTCCCACGCCGACGAACCCGACCGATACCTTCTCCATCGTTCACTCCTCTCCGTACAATTCCAGAAGGATAGGAGCTTTGCGAGCCGCTTGTCATCCACCGAACAACCGGAGGGCGGAGAAAACAGGGGGGAACGGACATGAAAAAGGCGGGGACCGGCCCCGCCTTCGATTTCGTGACGGCCCGGCGCACTGGTCGCGCTACCGGTCCATCTTAGGGTTACGCTGCGATCCCAGCCCGAAGGCCGGACGCGCGTTCGAACTCAAGCCGCCTTGCTGAGGCTTCCCGCGGCCGACTTGCCGGTGCGGCGGTCCTGCTCGACCTCGAAATTGATCTTCTGACCTTCGACGAGGTTCGACATGCCTGCGCGCTCGACGGCGGAAATGTGGACGAAAACGTCCTGGCCGCCATTGTCAGGCTGGATGAAACCGAAACCCTTGGTCGCGTTGAACCATTTCACAGTGCCAGTTGCCATTTGGATGTTCCTTGCGTTTGCAACTTCGCTTGGCCGGCATGAATGCGCGGCCGGTGGTATCGAGATTTTGGAGATAGATACGAGCAAACGCGAAGATCGCGGACAGCCAGATCGATCGGCCGAAAATATCAACGCCGCAAAAATAACCCCGCTGCGTCCGGAATGCAAGACGGTCCCATGGGCGAACCGTCATGGTCGCATTCTCAGCCCGTTGCCGCCGAAATGAGCCGCCGCGCGAGGTCGGGCGTAAGTTCGCCGAAATCCGCGATGACGACCGATGGGCCAAGGTCGTGGACGCGAACGTCGCTGTAGCCGAACGCGACTGCGATTACCGGGATTCCGGCGGCCCGGGCGGTATCCACGTCGGTGCGGGAATCTCCCACCATCACCGAGCGGGCGGGATCGCCGTGCGCCCGCAGGATTGTTTCCACGAGGTGGCGGGGATCGGGCTTGCGGAAGGTAAAGGCGTCAGCGCCGCAGATCGCCGCGAAATGTCGCGTCAGACCGAGGGCCGCGAGCAGCCGGTCGGAATAGTCCTGGGGCTTGTTGGTGCAGACTGCCAGGCGGAATCCGGCGTCCGCCAGCCGTTCGAGTGACTCCACGGCGCCCGGGAACGGACGCGAAATGCCCGGAATGCTGCCGGAATAGTGGTCGAGGAACCCCTTCACCAGCGCATCCAGGAGACCTGGTGAAAGCGCGAGCCGCTCGGCGGCGTAGACGCGCTCGATCATCGCGCGTCCGCCGTGGCCGGCGTATGGCCTGAGCCAGGACGGATCGACCCGGCGCATCCCCTGAGCGGCGAGGGCATGATTCAGGCTCGCGATCAGGTCGTCGGCCGTGTCGACGAGCGTGCCGTCGAGGTCGAACACGATCGTCGGCGACTTTTCGTCCATGCATGTCCTCGCCAGGAAAATTCCAGGCAGCGGATACGCCGAGTGGAGGTGCCCGGCAAGGTGCGGCCGCCCGGTCCGGACCAGAAAGCCTTTGCCGCAATGGCCAGAAATGATAGGAGCACGCGCGGGGGAAACCAAATTCTTGCACTGGGGGAGGCTGCATTCTCGCCAATGGATGCTCGACTATTGAAAATGGAAGCCGCGCGCGCCGCGCTCGCCCATGTCGGGCCGGGCATGGTGATCGGCATAGGCACGGGCTCCACGGCAGAGGAGTTCATCCGGCTGCTCGCAGCCGCGGTTGCCGACGGGATGCCGGTGACGGGTGTTGCGACGTCGGAGCGTACCGCGATCATGTGTCGCGAGCTCGGGATACCGCTGACGACCCTTGACGACTATCCGCATCTGGCCCTGACGGTCGACGGAGCCGACGAGATCGACCCGCAGCTTCGCCTGATCAAGGGCGGCGGTGGAGCGCTCCTGCGCGAGAAGATCGTGGCGGCAGCTTCGGATTCCATGATCGTCATTGCCGACGAGACGAAGCTGGTCGACGGCCTCGGACGGTTCCCGCTGCCCATCGAGGTGAACCGGTTCGGTCTGGCCGCCACCCAAAGGGCGGTCGCCGAGGCGTCGGGGAAGCTGGGGCTCACCGGCCGCATAGCGCTACGGATGGCCGACGAATCGCCTTTCCTCACCGACGGCGGGCACTACGTTCTCGATGCATCATTTGGCCTCATTCACGATCCAAGAGCGCTTTCCGACGCTCTCCACGCCATCCCCGGCGTCGTCGAGCACGGCATGTTTCTCGATTTCGCGGATGTCGCGATCATCGCCGGGAAGTCCGGCGTCAAGACCATCAGAGTTACCCGATAGACAGGGAGTTTCTTACCCATGATCCTCACGCAATCCGCACGACGCCTCGCGACAGCGGTCGCAGCGGCGGCGTTTCTTGCCGGCGCCGCACCCGCATTCGCTCAGGACGTTTCGGACAGCCACCTGAAGGCCGCCCGCGGCGCGCTCGACGCGCTGGAGGCGACGCAGCAGTACGATTTGATCCTACCGTTTGCCGCAAGGGCCTTGAAGGAAGAACTCATCCGAAAGGATCCCAACCTTCAGGACGTGATCATCGCGACCGTCGACCAGAAGGCGCTCGAACTGGCCAGCCGCCGCGGCGACCTCGAGCGCGAGGCTGCGCTCGCCTACGCGCGCAACTTCGACGAGGCGCAGCTCAAGGCGATCGCGGAGTTCTACAGTTCCGAGGCGGGCAAGGCACTGATCGAGAAAGGTCCCGCCGTCATCCGCGATCTCGACAAGGCGGCCGAGATCTGGCAGCGCGGCCTGGCCCGCGACCTCGCCGCCGCAGTCGCCCAGGAGCTGCAGGTCAAGGCGCCCCAGTCGGCGGCGACGCCCGGCCAGCCGGGTGCGACCGAGGCGGCACCGGCACAGTAGGGCGCGGACGCATTCTTCGGAAAAGCCCGGTCGCGCCGGGCTTTTTTTCCTTCTAGAGGGGCAGAACCGAAACGGGGCGGCGTTTCATCCACCGCCTCCATCCGTTAAGACTTGGGCCACGACTGTCTGGAGTGCCGCGGTCGAGACCGAGCGAGGCAAGGAAGCGACATGGCGAATTTCGACTACGACCTGTTCGTGATCGGCGGCGGCTCGGGCGGCGTACGTGCGGGCCGGATGACCGCGTCGCTCGGAAAGAAGGTCGCGATTGCCGAGGAGTTTCGTTACGGCGGCACGTGCGTGATCCGCGGCTGCGTGCCGAAGAAGCTGTTCGTCTACGCATCGCAGTTTCCGGAGCATTTCGAGGATGCGGCCGGCTACGGCTGGACGGTCCCCGAGGCGTCGTTCGACTGGAAGACGCTGATCGCCAACAAGGACCGCGAAATCGCCCGGCTGGAGGGTCTCTACCGCAAGGGGCTCGAGAACGCCGGTGCCGAGGTCTTCGACACCCGCGCCGAACTCGTCGACGCCCACACGGTTCGCCTCGTGGCCGAGGACCGGACCGTCACGGCAGACCGGATCCTGATCGCCACGGGCGGCCGCCCCAACCCGCATGCGGCGCTTCCCGGCCATGAACTGTGCATCTCGTCCAATGAGGCCTTCCACCTCGAAGAACTGCCGAAATCGATCGTTATCGCCGGCGGCGGCTATATTGCGGTGGAATTCGCCAACATCTTCCATGGCCTGGGCGTCGAGACGACGCTGGTATACCGCGGCCGCGAGATCCTCGGACGCTTCGACATGGACCTGCGGCGGACGCTGCACGAGACCATGGAGAAGAAGGGTATCCGCATCCTGTGCCACACGATCTTCGACAGGATCCAAAAACGCGGGGATGGCCGCCTCGACGCGCATCTGTCCGACGGGCAGATGCTGACGACCGACCAGGTGATGCTGGCACTCGGACGTCAGCCGAACACCGAGGGGCTCGGGCTTGAGGCGGCCGGTGTCGCGATCGGTCCCAAGGGCGAGATCATCGTCGACGAGTTCTCGCGGACCAACGTCGAAAACATTTTCGCCGTCGGCGACGTCACCGAACGCGTGGCGCTGACCCCGGTCGCCATCCACGAGGCGATGTGCTTCGTCGAGACCGCCTTCAAGGACAACCCGACAAGCCCCGACCACGACGAGGTAGCGACGGCCGTCTTCTCGCAGCCGGAAATCGGGACGGTCGGGCTTTCCGAGGACGACGCGGCCAGGAAGTTCGAGAAGGTGGACGTCTACAAGGCTTCGTTCCGGCCGATGCGTCACACGCTTGCCGGTCGAAACGAGAAGATGCTGGTCAAGCTGGTGGTCGACGGCATCTCGAAGCGCGTGCTGGGCGCGCACATTCTCGGCCCGGACGCGGGCGAGATGGCCCAACTGCTCGGCATCGCGGTCAAGGCGCGCCTCACCAAACCGGACTTCGACCGAACAATGGCTGTACATCCGAGCGCGGCGGAAGAACTCGTCACCATGTACCAGCGAAGCTACCGGGTCGAGAACGGCGAACGGGTCGACTGACCGCATGCATGCGCCGCCCGACTTGTCGGAACTTGCACGGGCGGGCAAGCTCGTCGCCTATTTCGGCTACGGCTCGCTGGTGAACCGCGCGACGCATCGAACCGAAATCGTCCATGCAATGCCGGCCCGGCTGCGCGGATGGCGCAGGATCTGGCGCCCGCGCCCGGATATGCCGGGTTTCCCAGCCGCGCTTCTCAGCATTCGCCGCAATTCCGGCGCGGTCTGCGACGGGCTGCTCGTCTTCGACAGGGTGGAAAACCTCGCGGCCGTCGACGAGAGGGAGGCGCGCTACCGCCGCCTGCCGGTCGCAATCGAGACGCTCGAGACCCTCGAGCCGGTTCCACACGACGTGCCGGTCTACGTCTACGAGGCCGATCCCGACATTCCGCATCATCCCGAACCGCCGAAGATCCTGCGGTCCTACCTCGATGCCGTTCTCCAGGGCTTCCTGGCCGAACATGGCAAAGAGGGCGTGCGACGCTTCATCGAGGAGACCGAGGGTTTCGACACGCCCGTCCATGATGACAGCCACGCGCCGCTTTATCCCCGGGCAGTGGAGTTGAACAGCCACGAGCGGACCTTGTTCGAGGCGGCGTTGGAGATGCGGGCGGTCATTGGTCTATCTGGCCCGCATTCGTCAGAGGCGTGAAACAGGCAATTTTTCGCCGCGCGCCATCTCTCGCCCACGGATTGTCACGAGGATCGGAGACTGCAAGCAAATTTTAACCACATTTATCCATCTTCTCTCAATCGTTCTACGAAGAAGGGGACAATCCGGAAGTCACGCATTCGCCGCCGCTCGCCGGCGCGATGACATTTGCGAGATTTTCCGGCTTGGCGTGTTCGTGAGTAAAGTCGTTCGTCGGCGGGATACGCCCAAACTGCTGGGTTCGTTGCTGATCGCTTGCGTCGGCCCCGCCTTCGTCGGCGCGGCTGCGTGCGGCGTCGCGGCCATGGTTGCGGTGAGCAGTTCCTTTGCTTTCGGATCGCTGCATTTTCTGCCCAAGCCCCAGTTCCATGCTGCCGACAGGATGACCGTACGTCTTGTGGATCAGCGTGACGGGGCGGGCAAGGCGCCGAGGCTGCTCGCCGCAATGTCGCAATCCAGGGATGGCAACGCTGCTGGTCGCGGCAAGACCGCTCGCATTGCGGCCCATGCCGAAGGAGTGGATGCCCTCGGTCGCGCCGCGAGCTTCGACGATGTCGTCAGGCAGGCCGGATTGACGACCGAAAGGATGCCCAGACTCCTTAGC
>CATMOC010000171.1 GCA_950071955.1 uncultured Mesorhizobium sp.
GAGCAGCTCGTGCTGATCGACGACGACGCCCGCCGCCTGATGGCGCACCAGCAGAAGGTGCTGCACACGCTCCTGCGCGAACTGGCCGGGGAGGACATCACCGTGGTGTCGCGCGACGCGCTGACCGACGGGGATCGCGAATTCCTGGAGGAGACCTTTCTCACGCAGGTGTTTCCGGTGCTGTCGCCGCTCGCCATCGTCTTCGCGATGACCATCGACGGGTTCGCGACTTTGGGAAACTTCCGCGTCATCCTGTCCAATTCCGCGTCGCTGGCGGTGCTCAGCTGCGGCATGGCGGTGGTCATCATCTCGCGCGGCCTCGACCTGTCGCTGATCGCCCAGATGATTGCCGGCGCCACCATCTTCGGCATCCTGATCACCAACGGCGTTCCGGCGCCCGCCGCCCTGTTCGTCGCCATCGTCGCCATGATCGTCATCGGCATCCTCAATGCCTGGCTGATCGCTTATGTCGAGATACCGGCAATGCTGGCGACCCTGGCATCCGCCATGCTGCTGGTCGGCCTGCTGCGTTTCGCAATCTTGCGCGGCGAGTTTCTTCTGCTGTTGCCCAAATCGGACCCGACGGTGGCATTCCTCGCGGGAGACATCCTGCCCGGCCTGTCCGTGCCCGTCGTCCTGATGATCGCGACGCTCGCCGCGAGCTGGTTCCTGCTCGCCCGCTCCACAGCCGGCAAGATCATCTATGCGATGGGCGACAATTTCCAGGCGGCGCGCCTCGCCGGACTGCCGGTGCGCACGACCCTCGTCGTCGTCTACGTCTTTGCCGGACTGACTGCGCTCGTCGCCGGCCTGATCATGGCGGCGGCCAGCGGCGCGGTCGATTTCCGCACGGTCACCAACGGGACGCTGCTCTTCGACGTCATCCTCGTGGTGGTCCTCGGCGGCATTCCGCTTCGCGGCGGGCGCGGCAGCGTGCGCAACATTTTAGTCGGCGTCGCGCTGATCGCGATCATGCGCAACGGCATGACGCTGATGAACGTCACGACGCAGACGCAGGACATGCTCAAGGGGCTGGTCCTGCTCACCGCGATCGTCACCGACAATTACCTGAATCCCAGAGATGCCGAGACCGACACGGTGGGCGATCTCTGACGATGCCATGCAACCAGGGAGGAAAGCATGTTTGACAGTCTAGGAAGAATGTTTCGTACAGCCGTGGCGGGGGCTCTCGTCGGTTCCTGCGCCATCGTCGCCACGAACTCCGCCATGGCGGCCGAAAGCGACATGGCCGGCAAGAAGGTGATCTTCGTGCCGATCGCGATGGGCATTTCCCTCGCCGAAGGATGGGCTCGCCGCATGCGGGAGCACGCGGACATCCACGGCTATTCGATCGACGTGAGGGATGCCGCCTTCAACACGAGCGTCATGGCGGAACTCGTCGCCAAGGCCATCAGCGACAAGCCCGACGTGCTGGTGGTGCACAATCCCACGGTCCAGCTGCTGGCGCGCCAGATCAAGCAGGCCGAGTCGGAAGGCATCAAGGTCTTGCAGATCAACCTGCAGTCCAACCAGCCGTCCACAGCCTTCGTCGGTGCGAACTGGGAGCGGATCGGCCGCGAGATCGCCGAGGACATCGTCAAGGAATGTGGTGAAGGCTCCGGCAAATCGGGCAAGGTCGCGATCGTTCCCGGCCAGCTCACCGCAGCCGACAGCGTCATCATGAACGAGGCCGCCTTCAAGGTGTTCGAGGGGCACAAGGAGATCCAGGTCGTGTCCAACCAGGCGTCCGACTGGGAGCCCGAGAAGGCGCGCCAGATCACGGCGACCGTCCTGCAGCAGCATCCGGACCTCTGCGCCATCTTCGGTCACTGGGACGTCCACACGATGGGCGCCGGCAACGCGGTCAAGGACGCCGGCAAGGCCGACGACGTGCTGGTCTATTCGACCGGCGGCGGCGACGACGTCGCCTGCAAGGCGGTCGAGGATGGAGTCCAGGACCGCATCTGGAGCTACGACGCGGACGGCCAGGGCCGCGACGCGGGCACCATGATCGATCTCCTGCTTCAGGGTGCCACCGCGGCCGACGGATCGATGCTGATCGCCGAATCGCCATTGAAGATCATCAAGGCCGGCGAGAATTACGATTCGTCTCTCTGCTGGAAGATGTGACGATCGCAACCCCACCACCGCGATAGCGGCCTGGTCGCGGGGCTCTCCGGAGCCCCGCTTCCTTGCCCGTTCCGCTTCTCTGGCTCGCCCGGAAACCCGCAATGGCCGCCGACATCGACTTTTCGAGCCTGCCTAGACAGCATGTGCCCCGCGTGGTCCTTTCGCCGCGCCGCATCGTCTCCGACGTGCTGTCGAAAGGCTGGGTCGAGAGCCTCATCCCGTTCGTCGCGCTCCTTCTTGCGGTGATCGGCATCCTGGCGACGACCGAAGACTACTTTTCGTCCACGAACATCCGCAACCTGGCTCAATACGCGGCCGATGGCGGCCTGGTCGTTCTGGCATTGCTGATCGTGGTGGCGGTCGGCGGCATCGACCTGTCGGTGGGGTCCAACTTCGCCATGTCGGCGTTCGTCGCGCTGTTCTGTTTCCACATTCTCGAACTCCCGGTGCCAGCGGCGCTGGCGGCCACGCTCGCCACCGGCGCACTCGTCGGGGTGGTCAACGGGACCATTGCCGGCCTGCTCGGATGCGGCGCGCTTCTGACCACCCTGGGCACGATGATCACCACGCGCGGGCTCTACACGCTCGCTTCGCAGGCGCAACTGGTCGAGATCTCCACCTCCGCCCGGATGGACGACCTGTGGGACTGGGTCGGCTTCGAAAAGGTCCTGACCTTCCCGGTCGGCTTCTGGGTGCTGGTAGCAGTCGCAGCGGTCGTCTTCGTGGTCTTTCGCCAGACCCGTTTCGGTTGGCATGTCCTTGCAGTCGGCGGTAACCGCAAGGCGGCGCGTCACGGCGGCATCCGCGTCAGGTCGACGATCTTCTTCGCCTATGTCCTTGCCGGCCTCATCGTGGGCCTGGCGGGGTTCCTCTATGCCGCACGGCAGAACAGCGTCGGCTCCGACACCGGCATCGGCCTGGAATTCTTCGCGCTGACCGCTCTGGTGGTCGGCCTCGGAGGCTTCGTCCCGGGCCGCGGCGCCGTGGTGTCGGTGCTCATCGGCTTCGCCACGATCTACATATTGAACAACGCGATGGTGAACGCCGGCTTCCGCGGTGATTTCGTGCAGCTTTCGATGGGCGCGATCATCCTCGTCATCCTCGCCATCGACGTGAAATTCCGCAAGAACCGGCATCGCCTGCTGGCCTCTACCTACCTCGATCCGACGGCATTCGAAACCGGCGCGGTGAAGGGCATGCAGGGGCTGATGCCCGACGAGATCGCACCGAAGCTGAAGCAGGCGCAAATCCTCGTCGCGGGCCAGGTCGACGGACCGGAGGACGTGCTCCTCGATGCCGCCGGCAACATCTATTGCGGCAGCCGCGACGGCTACCTCTTCAGGATCGCGGCACCCGACCATGCGAAAGCCGAGGTGCTCGCCAAGATCGGCGGGCGTCCGCTCGGCCTCGCCTTCGATCGGGAGGGACGCATCGTCGTGTGCGTCGCCGGCATGGGGCTGGTGCGCGTCACCATGGACGGCAAGATCGAGCTTCTGACCGACCAGACCGAGCGCAGCCTGTTCAGCGTCCAGGACGACACCACCATCCGCATGGCCGACGACCTCGACATCGCCCCCGACGGCACGATCTACTTTACCGACGCGACCAAGCGCTACGACATCGAGAACTGGGGCCTCGACCTTCTCGAAGGCAGGCCCAACGGCCGCCTGCTCTCCTATGATCCGGCCACACGCCGGACGCGCACCGTCTGCGACAATCTCCGTTTTCCCAACGGCGTCTGCCTCACCCACGACGGCCGCCACCTTCTGGTGGCGAGCACCTGGGAATGCTCGATCCTGATCTTCGATCTGGCGCGGCTGTCTGACGGACCCCGCGTCTTTGCGAGCGGCCTTCCCGGCTATCCCGACAACGTCAACCGTGCCTCCGACGGCGGATACTGGGTGGCGCTGGCGGGCATGCGCAATCCTGTCTTCGACGAGGTCATGCGCCATCCCGGCCTGCGCCGCCGTATGACCAAACGCGTGCCGCCGACCAACTGGCTGTTCGGCAACCTCAACATCGGCGGCGTGCTGAAGATCGACGGCAAGGGCAAGATCGTCGACGCACTGTGGGATGCGCCGGACGGGCCGCTCTACATGATCACGTCGATGCGCGAGCACGAGGGATCGCTCTATCTCGGCGGCGTCACCAACGACAAGATCGGCCGCCTGAAGCTCGAAGGCGCGGACGAGACGTGGCGGGGACCGGAAAGCTACTGGGGGGCTGCGGGATGATGTCGTTCTTCCGCTCCCGGCGCCAGGAGCCGCCGTCGATGACGCTGGAGGGGATGCTTGGCCCCAACGGCAGGCTCGACGAGGCGAGGGGCATGAAGGTCGATGCGCCCGACGCGCTGTGCGTCGCGGCGGATGGCCGGCTGCTCGTCAGCGATGGCCAACGCGTGATGGCGTTGGCGGCATGGGGTGACGAACCCGAACACTTTGCGAGCTTTGACGCTCCCGTCACCGCGCTTTGCCAAGGCTTCGGCGGTTTCGTTGCCGTCGGTCTCGCCGACGGAGCGGTGTGGGTCCTAGACGGATATGGCCTTCCGGTCGAGGGCTGGCCGCTGCCGGCGGGCCAGGTGGCCTCCGTCGTCGATTGCGCATTCACGCCGGCCGGCGAACTGCTGCTGGTCGATTGCGGCTACCGGTCGAGCGAAAACCTTCTGGCACTGGCGGCCTGGGACGAGCAGGCGAGGGGCCGCCTGCTCTCGCTGAGCCGCTCCGGCGAGTTGCGTGTCGTGACATCCGGTCTGCATTGCCCGATGGGGGTCTGCCTCGATCCGGACGGTGCACCGCTGGTTTCGCTGCTCGAAAAGGCGATGATCATCGACGCTTCGGGAAAGGTGCGGCAGGCTGGCTACCCCGGTTATCTCGGACGCCTGCGGCGGACTGCGACCGGCTATGCCTTGGCCTGCTGGTCGCGGCGCGATCCGCTGATCGAGTTCCTCAAGACCGAACAGGCCTTCGTGGAAAAGATGAAGGCAAACGTCGAACCGCGCCACTGGATCGGCCCGCGCATCAAGCCGGAATTCAGCCACGACTTTCCGATCGAACTCGGTGCGACGCGGCTTTTCGGCGAGGTGAAGCCCTGGGCGCCTTCCTTTTCCTACGGACTGGTCATCGAGATGGACGAGAGCCTGATGCCGGTCGGATCCATGCAATCGCGCGCCAACGGCCATCGCCACGGCATTTGCGACGTGGCGGTCTGGAACGGCCACCTGGTCGCGGCCAGCAAGGGCAGCGGTGAGATTCTCTATCTGGGGAGCCGGGCATGAACACCGAGCCACGCCGCCCAGTCGTCAGTCTCGAGAAGGCCACCAAGACCTATGGTGGTATCGCCGCCCTCGCCGAGGCCGATTTCGAGCTCTACGCTGGCGAGATTCATGCCCTGGTGGGCGAGAACGGTGCGGGCAAATCGACGCTCTGCAAGCTGATTGCCGGCGTCGTGACGCCGACGGAGGGCGTGCTGCGGGTCGACGGCGAACCCGTCGCCTTCTCCGCCCCCAAGGACGCCAGCGCGCGTGGCATCTCGATGGTCTACCAGGAGACCAGTCTGGTCCCGCAATTGACCGTTGCCCAGAACATCGTGCTCGGCCGCGAACAGGTGTTCAACTCCGTGCGCAAGGTGCGCAACGCCGCCCGGCAGGTGCTCCAGCGGCTGAACTTCAAAGTCGATCCCTCGCAACTGGCCGGTTCGCTCTCGGCCGCCAAGCGGCAGATGGTGGAGATCGCCCGCGCGGTGCTGAACGAGGCCCGCGTCATCATGCTCGACGAGCCGACGGCCGCGCTGACGCCGGAGGAGACGGATCACCTCTTCGATCTCATGAAATCCCTCCAGCGCAGCGGCGTTGCCATCGTCTTCATCTCGCATGCCCTGGAAGAGGCGCTGACCCACGCCGACCGCATTTCCGTGCTGCGCAATGGCCGCATGATGGTCACCGGACCGGCGTCCGACTTCGACCGTGGCCGCCTGATCCGCCACATGATCGGCGAGGAGTTGCAGGAGCAGGACGGGACGCAGGCGACGGCGCGCTCCGCGCGGTCGGCGCTGCCCGTGCTGCGGGTCGAGAACATCCGCATGGGCTCCATGGTCAACAACATGTCGTTCTCGATCTTCCCCGGCGAGATCACCGGCATCGCCGGCCTGATCGGTTCCGGGCGCAGCGACGTCGCCAAGGTCATCATGGGTCACACCAAGCGCAATTTCGGCGGCGGCCGCATCTGGCTCGACGGCAAGGAGGTGCGCTACTCGATCCCCGCCCATGCGGTGGCGGACGGCATCGCCTATGTCAGCGAGGACCGCAAGCTCGATGGCTTCTTCGAGACGCTGAGCGTGACCGACAATATCGGGCTCGGCTGGCTGGCAAAATTCGGCCGGCACACCGTCCTCGCTCCATTCGCCCGCATGCGGCAGATCGCGCGCGAGTGGGAGGAGCGGCTGTCTATCCGGGGGATCGGCGCTGGGCAGCCGGTCCTGCATCTGTCGGGCGGCAACCAGCAAAAGGTGGTCATCGCCAAGTCGCTGGCGCAGCAGCCGAGGCTGGTCATCTTCGACGAGCCGACGCGCGGCGTCGATGTCGGCGCGATCTCCGAGATAAGGAAGATCATCCGCGATATCGCCGACACCGGGGCAGGCGTCATTCTGATCTCGTCCTACCTTCCGGAGATCCTCGACCTGTCGGACCGTATCCTCGTGGCGAAGTCCGGCACCACCGCCGCCGAGTTCTCACGCTCGGAAGCCACCGCCGAACGCATCCTCCACGCGGCGGTCCACTGAGGGGCGCGCTTCAGCACGTCCTGTTCGTGGCCGATTTTTCGGCGCGCGTGTTGGACGCCTGTCGACCCCGGAAGGTTCGAGACGCCTGCACAATCTAGCGGGACCGGGAGATTCCCGACTTCACACGCCTGAGGGGGATGGAGGACTCGATGGAAGCGACGGCGGGAACGCGGGTGAGCTTGCCGGTGAGGAAACGCTCGAACTCGGCGATGTCGCGGACCGCCACGCGCAACAGGTAGTCCCGGTTGCCCGTCATCAGCCAGCAGTCGACCACTTCCGGATAGGCGCGGACGGCGGTTTCGAATTCCTGCAGCGTGTCGTCCACCTGGCGGTCGAGCTTGACCGAAACGAAGACGGAAAACGCAAAGCCGGCCTTCGCCTCGTCGATCGTCCCGAGGATGAAGCGGCCGCGCGGGTCCGTGCGGCCATCGTTGAAGCGGTTGGTGGCAAGGTGCTCGCCGGGGAGGATGAACTGGAGCGGCCCATCTACGGCTATACCATCGTTGACGCGCTGCTCGCGATTACCACTTTTTCGGGCGCCAACTT
>CATMOC010000172.1 GCA_950071955.1 uncultured Mesorhizobium sp.
GCCAGGAAGAATGAAAACTCCGCCGCCGAGCGCTTGTCGGTCCCCATCAGGAGGGCGCCGACGATCGTCGCGCCGGAACGCGACGTCCCGGGGATCATCGCGAGGCACTGGAACAGGCCGATCTTCAGGCAGAGCCCGAGCGGATAGTCCATGACGTCGCGATAGACCGGCTCCCGCTGCCAGCTGTCGACCCACAGGAGCACGACCCCGCCGAGGATCAGCATCACGCAGATCAGCATCGGCGTCTCGAACAGCACGGTCTTGATGAAGTCGTGCGCGATGACCCCGATCACGACCGCGGGAAAGAAGGCGACGAGAATGCCGAAGACGAAGCTTCGCGTCCTCGGGTCGCGGGGAAAATCAACGAGGAGCTTCCACAGCCGCGAGAAATAGACGGACAGGATGGCGAGGATGGCGCCGAGCTGGATCAGGACCTCGAAGGCCTTGCCCGTCGATTCGAAGCCGAGGAAATGGCCCGCCAGAAGGATATGGCCGGTCGAGGAGACCGGGATGAACTCCGTGAGGCCCTCCAGAAGGCCGAGCAGGAGCGCTTCCACGATGCTTTGCTGTTCCATTCGGATTTTCCGTTCGCGCCGGCCGCGCAGGGGGCATTGCTTGTCATGATGCCCAAGTCCCCCTATAGGTCTGCACCGCCTTCGCTCAGGCAAGACCGGGTGGCTTCGAGCGCCGCCGCGCTTCTAGCGCCGCCGCCGCGAAAAGGCCACAGGGATGACCATTGTCCGGGACCATGCTGACCCTTTTCCATCACCCTCTCCTTGCCTCCTGCCGCTTCGTGCGGCTGTCGTTCGGCGAATTCGGCGAGGAACTGGCGCTGATCGAGGAGAAGCCGTGGATGCGCCGGAAGGAATTCCTGGCGCTCAACCCGGCCGGAAGCCTGCCGGTCCTGCTTGCGGAAGGTGACACGCCGATCGTGGGAGCCAGTGTCATCGCGGAGTACATCGACG
Organism: uncultured Mesorhizobium sp.; assembly: GCA_950071955.1. Classification (GTDB taxonomy): domain Bacteria; phylum Pseudomonadota; class Alphaproteobacteria; order Rhizobiales; family Rhizobiaceae; genus Aquibium; species Aquibium pacificus. The sequence goes on from CATMOC010000172.1 coordinate 966, forward strand.
AGACCCGTGGGGCGCTGAAGCGCGACAAGCGCCTGTTCGCCGAAGATCCGTTCCTGCGGGCCGAAGTTCGCCGGCTGGTCGAGTGGTATCTCGGCAAGACCGATTCGGAGGTGACACGGCATCTCGTGAGGGAACGTGCCTTCAAGCCGATGATGTCGTCGGTGCAGGGCGGCGGCTCGCCCGATTCCGCGGCGATCCGGGTGGCGCGCGGAAACCTGAAGCCGCATATGAAGTATACCAACTGGCTCGCCGGAACCCGTCACTGGCTCGCCGGATCGAGGATCAGCTACGCGGACCTCGCAGCCGCCGGCGCTCTTTCCGTTCTGGACTATCTCGGCGAGATCGAATGGCGCGAGTATCCGGAGGCGCGCGAATGGTACGTGCGCATCAAGTCGCGGCCGTCGTTTCGCCCGCTGCTGTCGGACCGGACGGCCGGGCTTTCGCCGGTATCGCATTACGCGGATCTGGATTTCTGATGTCTCCGACCGCCGCGCAGGCCGATACTGGCCGGCTGCGGGCCTTCATCCAGAGCGAGGCGGCGAAGGCCGGCTTCGACGTCGTCCGCGTGACCCATCCCGCCGCCACACCCCACGCGCCGGAACGTCTGTCGCAGTTCATTGAACAAGGCTGGCACGGATCGATGCACTGGCTCGCCGAGACCGCACAGCGCCGGGCTGAGCCCGCCCGGCTCTGGCCGGACGCCCGGAGCATCATCATGCTGGGGATGAACTACGGCCCCTCGCACGATCCCCTGTCTGTCCTGTCCCGACGCTCCGCCGGAGCGATCTCGGTCTATGCCCAGAACCGCGACTATCACGACGTGATGAAGGGCAGGCTGAAGCTCGTCGCCTCCAAACTCGCCGCGCGGACGGGGGCGGGCGTCAAGGTGTTCGTCGATACCGCGCCCGTGATGGAAAAACCCCTGGCGGAAGCGGCCGGTCTCGGCTGGCAGGGAAAGCACACCAACCTGGTGAGCCGCGACCTCGGTTCCTGGCTGTTCCTCGGGTCGATCTTCACCACGGCGGAACTGCCGTCGGACGAACCGGAGCAGGATCACTGCGGATCGTGCCGCGCGTGCCTGGATGTCTGCCCGACCGATGCGTTTCCCGCCCCCTATCAGCTCGACGCGCGCCGCTGCATCTCCTACCTCACCATCGAAAACAAAGGGCCGATCCCGCGCGAGTTCCGCGAAGCGATCGGCAACCGCATCTACGGCTGCGACGACTGCCTCGCCGTCTGCCCGTGGAACAAGTTCGCGCGAACCGCGTCGGAGGCGAAGCTCGCGGGGAGGGACGATCGCAGGGCGCCAGCGCTTGCCGCGCTGCTCGAACTGGACGATGCGGCGTTCAGGGAAATGTTTTCGGGTTCGCCGCTGAAGCGGATCGGACGCGACCGCTTCCTGCGCAACGTGCTGATCGCGGCCGGCAATTCGGGAGATGCCGGGCTGGCGGACCGATGCGGGCAACTGATCAACGACCCGTCCACGCTGGTCCGCGGCGCGGCGATATGGGCCTGCGGGCGGCTGCTGGCGCCGGAGGATTTCGAGCAACGGCATGCGGGTCGCGTGATCGATCCGGAGGATGAGCGGGAATGGGAATGGGCGCGGGGGATGCAGGCATCACGGCGGACCGAGAGACTGGACGCATGAGGGTTTTCATCTTCGGCGCGGGCTATTCCGGCAGTGCCTTCGCCCGCCGGATCCGGCACCAGGCGGAGTGGATCGTGGGAACCACCCGCTCGCCGGACAAGTTCGAGCGACTTTCAGATGCCGGCATGAAGCCGCTGGTCTTCGACGGAGAGAACCTTTCCGGTGAGGCTGCCGACGCGCTCGCCCGAACGACGCATCTCGTCGCGTCGGCTGCTCCCGGCCCTGGCGGCGATCCGGTGCTGGCGGCTGCCCGCGACATTATCCATGGCGCCATGCCGGACCTGCGCTGGATCGGGTACCTTTCGACGGTGGGGGTCTATGGGGGGCACGACGGGGCATGGGTGTATGAGGATTCGGAGTGCCGGCCGGGTTCGCAGCGGTCCCAGGCGCGCGTCTCAGCCGAGGCGGAATGGCTCGCCCTCGGCGAGGAGATCGGAATTCCCGTCGCGGTGCTTCGGCTTTCCGGCATCTACGGTCCGGGCCGCAACGCGCTGGTCAACCTCTCCAAGGGCACGGCAAAGCGTGTCATCCGCGAAGGCCAGGTTTTCAACCGCATCCACGTCGAGGACATAGCCGGTGCGCTGGAACATCTGGCGGCCAGGCGGCTGGGCGGCGTCTTCAACGTGACCGACGACGAGCCCTCGCCGCCCCAGGACGTCGTGACCTTCGCCGCCTCGCTGATGGGCGTGGAGCCGCCGCCGGAAGTCTCCTTCGAGGAAGCCGAGATGACGCCAATGGCGCGCAGCTTCTGGGGCGACAACAAGCGGGTTTCCAATGCCAAGATCAGGCGGAGCGGCTACGGTTTCGCCTATCCGGACTATCGCGTGGCGCTGTCGCGCATGTGGGCCGATGGCACCTGGACAGGCGCGGACTGAGCGGGGCGTGTTTCACGGCTTCGCATACACGGGCGGTGCTTGATGTTGACCTCGACGATCAAGTCGCTTGCAGTTAACGAATCGTAAACCAGCCAGGAACCATCGTGGGGGTTCCGGCCGGAGACAACGAGAAGGACCAGTCATGCGGTCTCTGAGATATCTCGCAGTGCTTGGCGGATTGTTGCTTCCGCTGATCGCCGGCCATGCGGCGGCCGCGGAACCACTCGCAAAGACGCTCTTCGGATCGAAGACGCTGCCCAGCGCCACCGCGCCGCAGTCGTTCGGTTTCTACAGCAAGGGATGCCTCGCGGGCGGTGTGGCGATCGCCGTCGACGGGCCGCACTGGCAGGCGATGCGGGTTTCGCGCAACCGCCGCTGGGGCCATCCGGCCATGATCACGCTCCTGGAGAAGCTCTCGCGCGAAGCGGCGCAGGACGGCTGGCCGGGGCTTCTGCTCGGCGACATTTCGCAGCCGCGCGGCGGTCCAATGCTGACTGGCCATGCCTCGCACCAGATCGGACTGGACGCGGACATCTGGTTCACGCCGATGCCGAACCGCCGGTTCACGACGAACGAGAGGGAAAACGTCGGCGCGCGTTCGCTGATCAAGGATGGGAGCCTCAATGTCGACGACCGTCTCTGGACGCCCGCGCATGCCGCCCTTCTGAAACGCGCCGCTGGATATGGCGAGGTCGAGCGTATCCTCGTCCATCCCGGCATCAAGAAGAAGCTCTGCGATACGGTGACGGGCGATCGCGCATGGCTGGAGAAGGTCAGGCCATTCTGGGGTCACGATTCGCATTTCCACATCCGCATCGGATGCCAGCCCGGCTCCGACGGATGCAAGCCGCAGCGCGACACCACACCCGGCGACGGATGCGATGGGTCGCTCGCATGGTGGTTCACCGAAGAGCCCTGGCGCCCGAACAAGAACCCAGATGCGCCCAAGGCACGCGACATCATGACCCTGGCGAGCCTGCCACCCGCCTGCCGGCAGGTGCTGGAAGCGCCGTCTCCGGTGTCGGAAGCCGCCGTCACGGTCGGGGGTCCCCGCGACGTCGCCACTCTGCCCGCAACGGCCAACGCCTTCCTGCCGACGCCGCCCGGCCGTGAAATCCCGGTCCCCTGGCCGCGCCCCGACCCGTGAGATCGTCCTTGGCAAGCGCTTTTTGCCGGCGGCGGCGTTGCGGCGCCACCTGAACCGTCTTAGGAAGGCGCAACGACAGCCTGATCTCCGCGGGACCCAAAGTGCCGGAAAGATTGCGTCTCGCCCTGATTGCACACGACCAGAAGAAGGACGACATCGTCTCCTTTGTCCGCTCGCATGCGGACTTTCTGGAGGGTTGCATCATCTACGCCACCGGCACCACCGGCGGCGGGGGCGTGTCCGTTGCTCGACGTGACGCGAATGAAGAGTGGTCCCCTCGGCGGAGACCAGCAGATCGGCGCCCTGATCGCGGAAGGCCGTATCGATGCGCTCATCTTCTTCGTCGACCCGCTGACCCCCATGCCGCACGATGTCGACGTCAAGGCTCTGATGCGGCTGGCGATCGTCCACGACATTCCCATGGCGCTCAACCGCGCGACCGCTGAGATCGTCTTGGATCGGATGGGTGGGCCGGCGAAGCATGAACGGTATCTGTCGACGGAGCGGGGCTGAACCGGATGGCACAGGCGAGCGACGACACGATCCTGAAGTTCCCGATCCTCATCGGCGACATCGGAGGCACCAATGCGCGCTTCGCGCTGCTGATCGATTCCTATGCCGAACCGCGCGAATTCCCGATCGTGCAGACGGCCGACTATCCGAACATCGATGAAGCGATCCAGGCTTGCATTCTCGACCGGACGTCGATCATGCCCAAATCCGCGGTTCTGGCCGTTGCGGGACCGATCGACGGCGACGAGATCGACCTCACCAACTGCGACTGGGTCGTGCGCCCGCTCGAGATGGCCAGATCGCTCGGGCTCGAGGACATCGTGCTCCTCAACGATTTCGAGGCGCAGGCGCTCGCCGTGGTCGCACTCGGCGAGGAGCACATGATCAAGATCGGCGACGGAGAGGCCGAGTCCGCCGCGAGCCGGATCGTGCTTGGCCCGGGCACCGGTCTCGGCGTTGCCGGGCTGATCCACGCCCGCCGCACCTGGATTCCCGTTCCCGGCGAAGGCGGACACATGGACATGGGGCCGCGCTCTCCCCGCGATTTCGAGGTGTTTCCCCATCTGGAGCGCATTGAGGGGCGCATATCCGGAGAGCAGCTTCTGTGCGGCCGCGGCCTGGTCAACATCTACCGCGCCATCGCCAAGGCCGACTCTAGGCCGGCCCACTTCACCACGCCGGCCGAAATCACCACCGCCGGATTGGCGCAATCGGACGACGTGGCCGAGGAGGCGCTGTCGATGTTCGTCACCTGTCTTGGCCGTCTGGCCGGCGACCTGGCGCTCGTCTTCATGAGCCGCGGCGGCGTTTATCTCACCGGAGGCATCGCGCAAAAAATCGTCAACGCGTTGCAGCATCCTCGTTTCCGCGAGGCATTCGAGGACAAGGCGCCCCACAGCGCGCTGCTGCGCGCCATGCCTGTCTACGTCATCACCCATCCGTTGGCCGCGCTTGCCGGCCTCGCCGCCTACGCCCGCACGCCCATGCGCTTCGGTGTCGAAACGGAAGGCCGCCGTTGGCGATCGGGCCGAAGAGCCGCCACCTGAAACGGCGCGATAATCGGCACTGTTGCGCTCAGGCCATAGGCATATCATACGCGCGGCGTTAAGACGCCCCGTGCCTTCGTGCCAAACCGCGTGGAAAAGCGCTGCGATCGGACCGGGAATTGAATCCGAAGGAAAAAGCCAGCCCGACGACCCGACCGGATGAGGTGATCGCGCTCATTCGCCGGATGATGCGCGAGAACGGACGCGAGTACGTCTGGCACTACGTCTTCGCCATCGCGTGCCTCGTGCTTGTCGCCGGGACGACGGCCTTTACTGCATGGATCATGAACGATGTCATCAACAGCATCTTCTATGAGCAGCGCTACGATCTCATCGCCGTAATCTCCGGAAGCATCGCTGCGGCATTCGTCATCCGGGGTCTGGCGAGTTACGGACAGGCGGTGCTTCTGGCGAAGGTCGGAAACAATCTCGTCGCCCGCTATCAGAAGCGCGTCTTCGACCATCTGATGAAGCTCGGCGTGGACTATTTCGCCGATCTGCGATCGGGCCAGTTGGCTGCCCGCATCAACGAGAACATCGCCGGGGTCCGCGACCTCCTCAACATAACGATCACCTCGATCGCCCGCGACGCCATTTCGCTGGTGGCGCTGATCGGCGTCATGGTGTTCCAGGATCCAATGCTCTCGCTGATCGCCTTCGTGATCGGGCCGCCGCTCATCTTTACGGTCAATCGGCTCATGCGCAGGCTGAGGCGCGTCACCCGCGAATCGGTCGAGTTCAATTCGCGGCTGATCGGCGCCATGCAGGAGGCCACGCAGGGCGTCGCGATCGTCAAGGCCTTCACGATGGAGGAGCAGCTTTCCACCAAGTTGTCGGCGCTGATCGCCAGCGCCGAAGTGCGCGCCAACAAGATTGCCCGGGTGTCGGAGCGCACGACGCCAATCGCGGAGATCCTCGCGGGTTTCGCGATCGCAGGCGTGATCGCCTATGCTGGCTATCGCTCAGCAGTGGCGGGGGAGCCTCCGGGCGCGGTCTTCTCCTTCATTGCGGCGATGCTTCTCGCTTACGACCCCGCGCGGCGTCTGGCCAGGGTGCAGGTGGGGCTGGAAAGGTCCCTGGTCAACGCCCGCATGATCTATGAGATACTCGACATCGTCCCGGCGCAGCGAGACCCCTCCGATGCAGTGGACCTTTCCGTGCGGGAAGGCGAGATCCGGTTTGCCGACGTCCGCTTCGGCTACGTGAAGGACCATCCGGTTCTCAACGGTGTCAGTT
>CATMOC010000173.1 GCA_950071955.1 uncultured Mesorhizobium sp.
GGCTGGCGCGGCTCGTGCAGGATCGATCTCTGAGACTAGAAATGGGTCAACGGGGGCGCGCCGCCGTCGAAGCGCGATACGCTCTCAGCCTGCATCAGGAACGGCTCCTCGAGATGCTCCTCTCACTGGTGGCGGAGAAGAATCACCAGCGGGGAGAGGTGACCAGGTAGGAGATGCTCAACGCTTTCACCGTTGACCTCGAGGACTGGTATCAGGGACTCTCGGACGAAGACCGCGCCAAGGTGGACGCGGCGGCCGAAACCGCCAACAAGGCCAACCGCGACTGGCTCGCCTCGCAGGAATCCGTCTATGGCAAGCTGAAGGAAGCGGGCGTGCAGATCTCCGAACTCGGCGACGATGCGCGCGCCGCCTTCCGCGGGGCTTCGCAGCCGGTCTACCAGAGCGGCCTGGTGACGCCGGATCAACTCGCCGCCTGGAAGACGGCGAAGGGCGAATAAGGCCTTGCGGGCGGCGGCCGTCCTGATCCGGCTCTCGGCCGGCCTCAACCGGATCGCGCTCTGGGGCGCGGTCCTGGCGGTGGCCGTCATGGCCTTTTCCGCCGGATATCAGGTCGTCGCCCGCTACGTCTTCGACGCTCCGCCGGTCTGGACCGAGGAACTCGCCCGCCGGGCGATGGTCTGGGCCGGCATGCTCGGCGCCTCGGTCGCCTTCCACGAGCGTTCGGACCCGAACCTCTTTCCGCACATGGTCTCCATCCGCGGATCGCGCGGCGCCGCGCTCGCCCTGCTGAGGTCGGCCGGCGCGGCGGTGTTCGTCCTGCCGGTGCTCTATTACTCCCTGCTCGGACCGAACTTCAGCCTGGCGCGGGGTTTCATCGGGCGGACGCTGGAACGCAAGGCGGAGATGATGGGCATCTCCATGGCCTGGTTCACCGCGGCGATCCCCGTCGCCTTCACGCTCATATTCATCCACCTGCTTGCGCAGCTCGCTCGCCATTTCACGCAGCCGCCGGAACCGATACCCGCATGAAGATCTTCATCGCCAGCATCTCCACCGAGACCAACTCCTTCTCGCCCCTGCCGACCGGGCGGCTGAGCTTCGAGGAAGGCGTCGTCGCCCATGGCGACGCGACCAAGGGCCCGGTCGAATACTGGTCGGCGCCGCTGCACATCTGGCGCAAGCGCGCCGAAGCGGCGGGCTGGGAGGTGGTCGAGAGCCTGACCGCGCATGCCCAGCCGGCCGGGCCGACGGTGCGGGAGGTGTATGAGGAATTCCGCGACGAAATCCTGGCAGACCTTCGGGACGCCGGGCCCGTCGACGTGATCCTGCTCTCCCTTCACGGCGCCATGATCGCCGACGGCTACGACGACTGCGAGGGCGATCTGATCCGGCACTGCCGCGACATTGCCGGGCCGAAGACGGTGATCGGCGGACTGCTCGATCCGCATTGCCACCTGACGGAAGAGATGCTCGGCAACGCGACACTGCTTGTCGCCTACAGGGAATATCCACACGTCGACATTCCGGAGCGCGCGGAAGACCTGTTCACCCTCGCTGCCGACGCCGCCGAGGGGAGGACAAAGCCGGTCATGCGCGAGTTCGACTGCCGCATGATCTGCGCCATGCATACGCCCTATGCCCCAATGCGCGGCTTCGTGGACATGCTCCTGGAGCGCGAGAAGGAGGAGGGCATCCTGTCGCTCTCGCTCGCCGCCGGCTTTCCATGGGGCGACCATCCTCGCGTCGGTGCCCGCATGCTGGCGATCACAGACGGCGATCCCGACAGAGCGGCGGCTCTGGCCGAGGAGATCGGCAGGCACCTTTTCTCGCTGCGCCACGAGATCATGCGGCCCTATCCGGACATCCAGGGCGCGCTCGACCGGGCGGTCGCGGCGGCCTCCGGCCCGGTGGTGCTGGCCGACGTCTCCGACAATGCCGGCGGTGGTGCGCCGTCCGACGCGACCTTCCTGCTGGAGGCGATCCTCGAACGCGGCATCACCAATGTCGCGACCGGCATCTACTGGGACCCGGTCGCGGTGCGCATCTGCCGCGAGGCGGGCGAGGGCGCGACGCTGAAGCTGAGGCTCGGCGGCAAATGCGGGCCGATGTCCGGCAGGCCGCTCGACCTTGAGGTGACGGTACGCGGCATCGCCAGCGGTCTGACGCAGCGCTTCGGATCGCTGCCGGCGCCGCTCGGCAACCTGGTCTGGCTGGAGGCAAACGGCGTCGATATCCTCGTCAACGACAACCGCACCCAGACCTTCCACCCCGAAGCCTTTACCGGCATCGGCATCGATCTTTCGGCGAAGAAAATCGTCTGCGTGAAATCCTCAAACCACTTCCATGCCGGATTCGCGCCGATCGCGTCGGAGGTCATTCACGTGGCAACGCCGGGTTCGATCACACCCGACTACGGCAACATTCCCTTCACCAAACGCGCCCCGAACTATTGGCCGAAGACCGAGGACCCCTTCGCATGAGGAACCGACTGATCGCCGACCGCGACCGTTTTGCGGCCGAGTATCCGGAACAGCGGATCGACTTGAACGGCCGCGACTGGGGTATTCTGGACGTCGGGGCCGGCGGACCGGTCCTGCTCCTCATCCCAGGCACGCTCGGGCGCTGCGATATCTTCTGGCAGCAGATCGAGGCGCTGAAGGACCGCGCCCGGATCGTCTCGCTGTCCTATCCGGTCTCCGGCGGCGTCGAGGAATGGTCGGACGACCTCGCGACGCTGTGCGAAAAGCTCGGGCTAGGCAAGGTGACCGTGTTGGGTTCGTCTCTCGGCGGCTATCTTGTCCAGCATTTCGCCGCGACGCATCCAGAGTGCGTCGAGCGGCTGATCGCGGCAAACACGCTTCATTCGGTCGCGGAGATCGCGACGAAGCCGCCCTATAGCTCCGACCTGGACAACGGCCCGATCGACGAACTGCGGGCCGGCTTCGGCAACGGCTTGAAGGCGTGGGCACAGATCCATCCGGACCAGTCGGACCTCGTGGAGCTTCTCCTGATGGAGGTCGGCGGCCGCATTCCCGAGCCGGAATTGCGCAACCGGCTCAATGCCCTGAAGCGCGGGCCTGAACTGCCGCCGGTGGAACTTCCGAAGGAACGCATCGCCACGATCGAGGGTGCCGATGATCCGCTGATCCCGCCGCCGATGCGCGAGGCCGTGCGGGCGCGGCTGCGGCCCGGCGTGGCCTATCGCTTCGAGAGCGGCGGACATTTCCCCTACGTCGTCCGTCCGGCGCTCTACACCGCACTGCTGGAGGAGCAACTGGGACTTCCCCTGACCGGCGAGGACTGGGGCGAAGGCCCGGTGCGCGCACGATGATCGTCCTCTCCGACGCCGACATCGCCGCGCTGTTGCCGATGCGCGATGCCATCGAAGTGGTGGAAGGCGCAATGAAGGAGGTCTCGGCCGGCAACGCCAACCTGCCGCTCCGCTCGATCATGGATGTCGGCAAGCCGAACATGATGGGCATCATGCCCGGTGCCTTCATGCCGGGCTCGGAGGCGACGGCGCCATGCTACGGCATCAAGCTGGTCAGCCTGTTTCCCGGCAATCCGGACTCCGGCTACTCTTCGCATCAGGGCGCGATCGTGCTGTTCGAATCGAAGCACGGTTCGGCGATCGCGATGATGAATGCGGGGCTGCTGACGGCGATCCGCACTGCGGCCGCGAGCGCGGTGGCAACCCGCGCGTTGGCGCGCGAGGATGCGGGCGTTCTCGCCATCATTGGTGCCGGTGAACAGGCCGAGCATCACCTGGAGGCGATGGTGGCAGTCAGGCCCGTGCGGGAGGTTCGCATCGTGGGCCGTCGCCGCGAGAAGGCGCAGAAGCTCGCCGCCCATGCCCGGGAAAGGCATCCGGCGCTGACGATCGACGTTCTGGACGACGTCCGGCAGGCCGTCGACGGGGCCGATCTCGTCTGCACGGTCACGTCCTCTGCCGAGCCGGTGCTGTCTGGCGACTGGATCGCGCCTGGGACGCATCTCAACGTGGTCGGCGCATCCATTCCTTCCAAGCGCGAGATCGACGAGGAGATGGTGGCCCGCGCCGCCCTCTTTGTCGACTACCGCCCCTCCACCTTCGCGCAGGCCGGGGAGGTGATCGGCGCCATCGAAAGCGGCAGGATAGGCAAGGACCACGTGCGCGCCGAGATCGGCGAGGTGCTGGGCGGTTCCAGGCCGGGACGTTCCGGCGCGGAGGAGATCACGCTCTACCGTTCGCTTGGCATCGCCGCGCAGGATCTCGCCTGCGCCATGCATTGCCTGACCCGCGCAAGGGCGGAAGGCCGGGGCGTCGACGCGCCGTTGTAATTCACTCCCGCCGCTCGACGAGCGATCCGTCGGCGAGCGTGTCGGCGGGGTGCACCACGACCGTGGCGCCCGACTCGACGCCGGAGAGGACCTGCGCCGTCCGGTCGTTCATCTGGCCGATCTCGACCGGTGTCTGGCGCAGCCGATCGCCATCGACCACGAAGAGGTTCCACGCGTCGCCGCTGCGAAACAGGGCCGAGATCGGCACCTGTACGCAGGCCTCGCAGTCCCAGACCGTCATTTCGGCGAAGACGCGGTAGCCGTGGCCGAGGCGCGCGTCGCTCTCGTCGAGGTCGAGCACGGCGTTGACCCGCTGCTCCTCGATGCCGAGCGCGGAGACCTTGGTGAAGGCGGCCGGATCGACGCGCCGGACGGTCGCCTGCAAGGCGCGGTCGCCGCCCCAGTCGCTGATCGCCGCCTTCGTGCCGGGGCCGATCCGTACGGCGTCCGAGGAGAGCAGGTCGACGACCACCTCGAGATCGCTCGTGTCGCCGATCTCGGCGATCAGGGCACCGGCGGGGATTGCCTGTTCGCTCCGGGCGTGCACGGCGAGGACCGAACCGTCGACCGGCGCAAGCAGGCTGACGCAACAGCTGTCCTCCTGTGGACCCGGCGCATCCGGCAGGAGCAGGCGCGCCTCCGCGCTCGCCAGTTCGGCGCGGCGGAAGGCGACGGTGGCCTCGGCCGATTCGACCGCCGCCTTCTGGAGGTCGACGGCGTTCTGGGACTTCTGCAACGCACTTTCCGAGATGATGCCGGGCCCGAACAGTTTCAGTGCCCGGGCAAGCTCATCTTCAGCGAGCCTGAGGGCCGTCCGCACCCGCTGCAACTCGCTTTCGGCGATGCCGACGCCCGACCGCGCTGCGTCGCGGGCGGCGAGCAGCTCGGCCTCGGTTCGTCGGTCGATAAGCGGAGGATCGAGCGGGCGGATCGCCGCCACCACTGTCACCCCGCCGACGACCGGGTCGCCTTCGTCAAGGACGGTGCGCGACAGCCTCCCGGCAATGGGCGCCGAAACCGTATAGACCTCGCGCACCTGCGTCTTGCCTTCCTCGCGTATCTCGACGCGCATCGGCGCCTCGACGACTTCCGCGACGTCGACGAGTGCTGGCTGCTCGCGCAGCGCCCAGACGAAGCCGGCCGCGATCGCCAGTGCGAGCAAGGCGAGGCCGAGGCGTTTGATCCAGACGGACTTCATCTCGCTATTCCCTTGTCTTGAGCACGCGCACGAGGTCGAGGCGGTCGACCCGGCGGCGCACGATGAGCGCGGAAAGGATCGCGACGCCGACGACCACGAGGCTGGCGATCGCGAACGTGTAGCGGCTGACCACGAAGGGGATGCGGAACAGGTCGCTCTCGAAACCGCGCACCACCGCGAAGGAGAAGCCGTAGCCGAGCGCCCAGCCGAGCGGCTGGGCCAGCGCCACGACGGCGCCGAGTTCGATCAGGAGCACGCTCGACACCTCGCCGCGCGTGAAGCCGAGGACTCTCAGGCTGGCTAGTTCCCGCGCCCGCTCCGAAAGCTGGATACGCGCGGAATTTTAGACGACGCCGAAGGTGATGATCACGGCCAGCACCGTGTAGAGGGTCGTCATGATCGTGATGTTCTCCTCGATGGTCTCGCGGAAGCGCTGCCGCGAAACGCCCTGCAGCGCGATGGACGCGACCGCCGGGGTGCGCTTGATCGTCTCGTAAAGGTCGTCCAGGCGAGACCGGTCGATCGAGACCCGCACCGCCGACAGGCGCGGCCCGTCGCCGACCAGCCGGTCGAGCGCATCGGCATCCATGTAGACCGCGAGCCCGACGTAACTCTGGACGATGCTGGTGACGGGGACCTTCTCCAGGCGATGGGCGCGCTCCAGGAGTTCGACCTCGACGAGGTCGCCGATCTCGAGGCGGAGCAGCGTCGCGATGCGCTCGGAGACCATGAGGCCGGTCGGCGGCGGCTGGACCGGGACCAGGTCCTCGTCGAGCACCCGCCCGAGATCCGAACCGGGCGTGACGCCTGAGATCGCGAGGCGCCGCTCGCGATGGCCCTTGCGCAGGATGACCGGCGCGGCGCGATAGCCTTCCGCCCGCAGGACGCCCGGCAACTGCGCCACCGCCTGCAGTGCGCGCGGCGAGCGCTCCGTGCCGAAGCTCAGCGTCGCGTCCTGCCGTTCGGTGCGGAAGAAGACGGTATCGATCATGAACTCTATGGAATCGAAGGAAAACAGCGCCGTCACCAGCAGCGCGACCGCCAGCGACGTGCCGAAGGTGGTGAGCAGCGTGCGTACCGGCCATCGGACGAGGTGCCGGAGCGCCATGATCGTCAGTTGCGAGAAGACTGTGGCGAGCCGCGCGCCGCCGGCAAGCAGGGTTCGGTACTGCGTGGGAGCCGGCGGGCGCATGGCGACGGCCGGCGGCAGCGAGACCACGCTCCAGATCGCCCGCGCCGCGCCGGCAAGTGCTGCGGCAGCGCTGATCGCGGCGGCGATCACGTAGAGATCGAGGCTCTGGCGGAAGATCAGGAAGGGGAACGAGAAGAACTCGGCGTAGAGCCGTGTCATCCCGCGTCCGAGCCAGTTGCCCGCGAGCGAGCCGACGGCGATGCCGATGACCGAAATCAGCAGCGTCAGCTTGGCATAGTGCCAGGCGACCGCCAGGGAGGAGTAGCCGACCGCCTTCATCAGCCCCACCTGCTCGCGCTCCAGCGCGATCAGCCGCGTCAGGATCATGTTCACCAGGAAGGCCGAGACGAACAGGAAGACCGGCGGGATGATCATCGCCATGGCGCGCAGCTGGATGAGTTCGTTGTCGAGGAAGGCGTGCGACGTCTGGTCGTCGCGGTCGTGCGCGCCGGTGCCGCCATAAGGTTTCAGGATCTCGTCGAGCGCATCGATGACGTCGGGCAGGTTGGCGCCGCGATGGGTGCGCAGCGCGACGTCGTTGAAGGCGCCCTCCATGTCGAAGATGCCGGCGAGCGCCTTGCGCGGCATGAAGAAGACGCCGAAGCGGCGTTGGTCGGGTACCATGTCGCCGGGGCCGATGGCGTAGATGTATTCGGGCGAGAGAACGATGCCCGTGACGGCGAGCGTACGCTTGCGCCCGTTCATGATGGCGTCGAAGGTGGAGCCCGGCTCCATGCGGTGGGCGAGCG
>CATMOC010000174.1 GCA_950071955.1 uncultured Mesorhizobium sp.
TCCGCGTGCCGTGGGAAAGCCTCGAGACATGGCAACTCGTGCGGCGCGGCCGGTGGCACATGCAGCGCCGTACCCGCGAGGATACGCAGATGGCGCTCGACTTCTTCCTCGCCGCCTTCGATCGCGACCCCAATTCGAGCACGGTGCTGGACGAACTCGCCTGGTGGCACTTCTGGCGCGCGTGGGTGAATTTCGGCGGTTCGGGCGAGTACCACAAGGACCTGGAAAAGGTCGTGCACTACTCGCGCAAGGCGCTCTACATGGACAGCCAGGATGCGCGTCCGCACGCGCACCTGGGCATCACCGACATCATGCTGAAGCGTCCGGCAAACGCGCTCGAACATCTGGCGGAGGCGCTGCGGATCAATCCGAGCTTCGCCTTCGCACGCTCGGCGATGGGCAGCGCGCACAATCTGCTCGGGGAGTCCTCCCGCGCCATCCCCCTGTTCCAGGACGCGGAACGGCTGAGCCCCTTCGATCTCTACCGGTTCCACAATCTCGGCGAACTCGCCTCCGCCTACAGCCACGTGGAGGACTGGCCAGCCGCCGCCGCGGTCGCGGATCGTTCGCTCGCGCTCGCGCCGTCCTACTGGTACGCCCGCTTCCTCAAGATCGGCGCGCTCGCCCGGATGGGCCGGTGTGAAGAGGCGAGGCACGAACGTTCCCTTCTCCTCGCTCGCGACCCGGACTTCCGAGTCGAACGGGCCGAGGTCATCCCTTTCGCCCGGCCCGAACTCAACCGCTTCCTGATCGAGGGATTCCTGATGGCCGATAGGGACTGAACACCCGTTTCCCGCCAGGGTGGAAAAAGAACACCGGTTCTGTGAAGCGCCTCACTTACACCTCGGCCCGGGCGGCCGTAGCTGGCATGCGGGACCAATAGCGGGGACACGGATGTTCACGACCAAGTTCTTCGATGGCGTGAAGCGCGCGCAGGCCGCGCAGAAGCCGGTGGCCGAACTGCCGCCGTTCGACGCGGAGCGGATGCGAAGCAAGGGGCTGGCCTCGCGCGCGATCGGCTCCCTGGTCGAGAGCCCGCGGTGGTGGCTGGCGCTGCTCCGGCGCTACCGGCCAATCCCGCGCATCGGCAATTTCGCGCTCGTCACCAAAGCCGCCGACGTGCGCGAGGTCTTCGAGCGCCAGGACGTGTTCCAGACCCCGTTCGGGCCGGAGATGGCGGAGATGGCCGGGGGGGCCAACTTCATACTCGGCATGCAGGACGGTTGTGCCTACCGCACGCTCAAATCGTCCGTGCTCTCCGCATTTCCGCCGGACGAAGTCGAAAGCCGCGTTCGGCCGGTCGCCCGGAACCACGCGCAGGCGATCATGCGTGGTGCGATGCCGGGCTTCGACGCCGTCGGCGGCCTCCTGAAGCTCGTTCCCGTCCGCATCTGCCGGGAGTATTTCGGCATGATCATCGAGGACGAGGAGGAATTCGCCGACTGGTCGATCGCGCTCAGCGCGCTCTTCTTCTCCGATCCGTCTGGCGATGCCACGACGCGCGAACTGGCCGTCGTCGCCGCCCATCACATGCGCCGGGAGATCGACCGCTCCATCGATCGGGCGATTGCCGGCGACTGTCCGCCGCATACGCCGCTGGCCCGGCTGGTCGCCATCCATCAGGCCAAGCCGGAGGCGCTCGGCCGTGACGACATCAAGTCCGTGATGATGGGCATGATCTCCGGCTTCGCGCCGACAAACCTGCTGGCTGCAGCGAACGGCCTGGACGTGCTGCTGTCGCGCAAGGACGCCTATGCGGCCGTCCGCAACGCGGTGCGGTCCAACGACGACGCGGCGCTTGACCGGGCGATCCTGGAGACCATGCGCTTCAAGCCGATCTTCATCGGCCCCTTCCGGTATGTCGCGCGCGACACAGTCATCGCGCAGGGCACCTGGCGCGAGAGAAAACTGAAGGCGGGCATGACGATCATGCCGTCCATTCTGTCGGCAATGTTCGACGAGGAGACCGTCGCCGACCCGGAACGGTTCAACCCCGACCGGCCGGCGAAGGACTACATGGTCTATGGCCACGGCATCCACTGGTGCATCGGTTCGGCCATCGCCAAGGTGCAGATCGCGGAATGCATGCGGGCACTGTTCGAGCGGCCCGGCCTGCGGCGCGCTCCTGGCCCCGCCGGCAGGCTGAAACGCCGCGGCGCGTTTCCCGAGTCGCTGCACGTCGATTTCGACGTGACCGAGGCGTCGAAGACGGTCGGCCACGCCTTCGTCACCATCGCAGCCAGGGTGCGCGAAGGTGTCGACGCGCCGATGCTGCGGGATGCGGTCGATAGGCTCGGGAATCCGGCGACGGACGGAATCAACCGGGCGCTGGACGCGACGGGCATCGTTCACTTCGCTAGCCTATCGGTCATCGGCAGCGCCGATCCGGTGGCGGAGAAGCCGGGCGACCGTCTCGACCTGGTGCTGGAATTCTCCGCCGACGGCGAGCGCGACGCCGCGATCGCGGCCGTCGCCGAGCACGCCGGAGCCGACCTGCGGCCGATCTTCGAAGCCGCCGGCGCCCTCAGACCCGGGGCCGACTTCACCGAGTTCATGCGCGGCCACGCGGTCGATGTCGCGCCCGGCATCCACAAGGCCGCGGGCCTCTGCTTCACCGGCACGCCCGGGCATTCCGTGCATCGCATCAAGGCCGAGTGCGCATTCGAGGAGACGCTGCGGCACGTCCTGTTCACGGACCCGCGCCGGCCGGGAGAGAGCGCCGGCCAGCGGCTGGCACGCCTGCGGGAAACCGTGCTGTCCGCCGGCGGCTTCGAATGGGCCTTCCAGCGCGCGCCGCACGGGCTGGAGGGTCCGGAACGCACGCTGACGGACGCGCTATCGGCCACCTTGAAGAACTGGAAGGTATGGGGTCCGGCGGCCGTGCTCTGCCTGGCGCTTGCGGCGCTGTTCTTCGGCTACGCCTTCGGACCCGCGACCGGCTTTGCGAGTGTGGTCCTCATGGTGCTGGCGAGCCTCGTACTGGCGCTCATGTCGATCGTCGTCGTGGTCGCGGTGATCGTTGGGGCGGCATACCTGGCATTGCGAAAGAAGGAGGATCGCGACGCCGAGAAAGGCGTGCCTCTGCCGCCGGAGCGTTTCGCTCCCATCGCCGATCGCGAGAACCATCACGCCCACAATCACCTGGTCGCCATCTCGATGATGAAGCCCGGGCTCTTGCGCCGGCTCACGTTGCGGCTGGCCTTCGCGGTGATCAAGGGTGCGGCCACGCACGCCTTCCCGCCGGGACGGCTCTCCGACATCGGCTCGATCCACTATGCCCGCTGGGTGCTGCTGCCCGGTACCGACAAGCTCCTCTTCTTCAGCAATTACGGCGGCAGCTGGGGAAGCTATCTCGAGGACTTCATCACCAAGGCCAGCGCCGGCCTGACGGGCGTGTGGAGCAACACGCTCGGCTACCCGAAGACCCGCAACCTGTTCCAGAAGGGGGCTGAGAACGGCGACCTGTTCAAGCACTGGGCGCGCGAGCAGCAGATCCCGACGCTGTTTTGGTATTCCGCCTATCCGAAGCTCACGACCTTCCACGTCCGCAAGAACGCGGCGATCCGCGCCGCCTTTGCGTCCGCCGATTCCGACAGCGAAGCGGCCGCGCTCTTTTCCGAGTTCGGGTCCTCGCCGCGGCCCGCGGAAAAGCTCGAGAACGAGGAGATCCAGGCGATCTTCTTCGGCGGCATGGGCAGGCTCGGGGAAGCCGAGATGATGGCGCTGTCGATGCCGGAGGACCTGGGCGACGACGAGAAGCGGCGCTTCCTCGACCATGTGCTGGCGAACGCCACGTTCGGCGACCGCTTGCCCGACGAGGAGGCGATGGTGATCGCTCTCGCCGCGGGCGGACTGCGCAAGCTCGGCCTCGATGGCGAGAGCGTCGTGTGCGGGCTTCCGACGGCGTTCGTCCGCGGCATGGCTGCTCCCAACCAGGATCGTGTGCTGGGCGACATCGGCGAGAGCGCATCCGCCAACTGGCTGTGGGGCGGACCCGACAGGGCCGCCGATGCCGTCGTCGTCTGCTACGCCCGGACGAAAGCCCGGCTGCGCAAGAAGACCGCCGCGATCGCCCGGGTCGCGAAATCCGCCCGTATCGTGCCGGTCGCGCGCCAGCCGCTCACGATCAGGAAGGACGCCGACGGCAATCCGATCGAGCACTTCGGCTTCCGCGACGGAATTTCGCAGCCGGTCATCGACGGCACACCGCGCGCGCGCGCGCCGGGCGACCAGCAGCACCGCGTCGCCGCGGGCGAGTTCCTGCTAGGCTACGCCGACCAGAGCGGGTACGTGCCGAGGTCGCTCACCGTGGATCCCGCCAGCGATCCGGACGGGTATCTCGCCGGTCTGCCGTCCGCAACGACGGCCGCGGAAGACGAGGCGCGCCGCGATTTCGGGCGCAACGGATCCTTCCTCGTGGTGCGCGATCTCGTGCAGCATGTCGACCGGTTCGAGGATTTCTGCCGGGAAGCGGCAGCCGCGCTCGGATCCCCGGAAATGGATGGCCGGCCCGCCGAGGAATGGATCGCCGCCAAAATGTTCGGCCGCTGGAAAGACGGTTCCTCGCTTGTCCGCAATCCGCGCGGCAGCGCTCGCAAGGATGATCCGTCCGCTTCCGATCAGGCCGGCGCGAACCGCAGGAGAAGCGCGGGCGACAATGGTTTCCTGTTCGGCAAGGAGGATCCGCAGGGCCTGCGCTGTCCGTTCGGTTCGCACGTCCGACGCTCCAACCCGCGCGACTCGCTAGGCACCGACGCGGAAACCCAGATCGGCCTGTCGAAGCGCCACCGCATTCTGCGTATCAGCCGCGCCTGGGAAAACGGTCCGGAAAAGGGCATCCTCTTCATGTGCCTGAATGCCGACATCGAGCGTCAGTTCGAATTCGTGCAGCAGACCTGGGTCATGAACCCGAACTTCAACGGACTTCGCGCAGAGCAGGACCCGCTCGTGGGCAACCAGTCGGCGCCCGGCAGCTACACCATCCCGACGCCGGACGGGCCGCTCATGCTGCAGGGGCTGACAGCCTTCGTGACGGTAAAGGGCGGAGGCTACTTCTTCATGCCGGGCAGGCGCTCGCTGCGCTATCTGCGCGCGCTGGCGGGGGAAGCGAAAGCGGTGGCCCCATCGACGCCCGGTCCTGCCGCGGACGCAGAACCCGTCGAGGCGGAGTTGGTGGAGGCATAGAAGCCTGCCGCCGATTGCCCGGTATAGCGGCTCAGTCGCCCGACGCGGCGCCGATCCGTTCGAGGCCGCGATCGTTGAGGATCTTGATCGCGCCCCGCTTGACGTCGATGAGCTTGGACTTGCGCAGGTCGGTCAGCGTCTTGTTAACGGATTCCCGCGTCGCGCCGAGGAATTCGGCCAGGTCCGACTGCGAGATGTGGATCCAGCCGCCCTCGTCCTTGATGAGGCCGGACAGGAACGAAAGGCGCTTCGCCAGCCGCGCCTCGATCTTGAGAAGGGCCTGGTCGCCGAGTTCGGCGCTGATGTACCGGAGCCGCGCGCACAACAGGCCAATCATGGTCGTCGCCAGCTTCGGGTGCTGCTCGATCCGGTCGAAGAGCTGCCGGCGCGAGAGCGAGACCAGGGTGGCGTCCGTCAGGCAGGTCGCGGTCGCGGTGCGGGTGCCACCGTCCAGCGTCGCGATCTCGCCGAAGACGCATTTTTCCGTCTCGAGATTGGCGACAAGTTTGCGCCCGCCTTCGGAGTAGAGCGCGATCTCCACGGCGCCCTCGATAACGCCGTAGACCCGCTCAGCGATGTCGTCCTGCATGAACAGGTGATGCCCAGCGCGATAGTGCTCGTGCGTGCAGCCGGCGAACAGCGCATCGAAGAGATCTTCCGTGAGCATGGCCCTCGGTTGCGGCCGCTCTTCCATTTCCAGCATCTGACTTGCCATGACCTGCTCCAACCGGTATCCGCCATCCTGCCCCGGATGAATGCTTTGTGCCGCTCATGGCCCGACTTTTCGGCCGAGTCCAGCGTCTCTGCACGGTCCGGGCCCGGAGACCGAGTTCGGCCAGGATCGTCGGCGACTTCCTTGCCGGACCGGCCGGCGCAAGGAGGATCAGGCGCATGAGCGAAGAAACAGTACTGCACGAGCGGCGGGACGGCTACAGCATCCTTTCGCTGAACCGCCCCGAACGTCTCAACGCATTTAACGAAATGCAGCATCGGCAGCTGCGCGCGGCCCTCGAGACGTGCGGGCGCGACGACGACTGTCGTGCCATCGTGCTGACCGGTTCCGGCCGCGGCTTCTGCGCCGGGCAGGATCTCTCCGACCGCGATCCGTCGATCAGCGGCGAGAGGCCGGATCTCGGCAAGACGCTGGAGACATACTATAACCCTCTGGTCCGGATGATCCGGGGCATGCCGAAGCCGGTGATCTGCGCGGTCAACGGTGTCGCCGCGGGGGCGGGCGCAAACATCGCTTTCGCCTGCGACATCGTGCTGGCGGCGCGTTCGGCGAAGTTCATCCAGGCCTTCTCCAAGATTGCCCTGGTACCCGATGCCGGCGGGACCTACTGGCTCACGCGGCTTCTCGGCGAGGCGCGCGCCAAGGCGCTGGCGCTGACGGCCCATCCCCTGCCGGCCGAGGATGCAGCCGCATGGGGCCTGATCTGGAAAGCCGTCGACGACGAGAAGCTCATGGAAGAGACGGTCGCGCTGGCGGAGACGTTCGCGGCCGGTCCAACGAATTCCTATGGGCTGACCAAAAGGGCGATCCCCGCCGCCTCGACCAATTCGCTCGACGAGCAGCTCGATCTGGAGCGTCAGCTGCAGCGCGAGGCCGGCATGTCGGACGACTACAAGGAAGGCGTCTCGGCGTTCCTCCAGAAGCGGGCACCGAACTACCGCAGGCGGTGAGGCCAACGGCGCTCCACCAGCGCCGGACCTGGTCCCGGTTCAGCTTCCGCTGACGATCTCGTTGAACTTCGAGAAGAACTGCCCGGCCAACTTCTTGGACGTGGATTCGATCAGTCGGCCGCCGAGCTGGGCCATCTTGCCGCCGACGTCCGCCCTGGCCGTGTAAGACAGCAGGGTCTCGTTGGGACCGGCTTCCTTCAGTTCCACGTCCGCGCCGCCCTTGGCGAAACCGGCGACGCCGCCCTTTCCCTCGCCCTGGATCGTGTAGGAAT
Source organism: uncultured Mesorhizobium sp. (assembly GCA_950071955.1). Taxonomy (GTDB): domain Bacteria; phylum Pseudomonadota; class Alphaproteobacteria; order Rhizobiales; family Rhizobiaceae; genus Aquibium; species Aquibium pacificus. The sequence continues at coordinate 7,140 of CATMOC010000174.1, forward strand.
GCGGCGGGTTGAGGTTCATGAGCTGGACTTCGCCGTTGAAGCGCGCCTTGATCGGCCCGACCTTGAGCGATACGACCGCCGTCAGTTCCGTATCCGACTTCTTCTCCAGGGTCTCGCAACCGGGGATGCATTGCCTGAGGATTGCGGGATCGTTCAGGGCGTCCCAGACCTTGCCGATCGGCGCGCTGATCTTTTCCTCGCCCCCGAGATTCATCGCCATGGTGACAGCCTCCGCTCGTGTTCGCGACGGGATTAGCGCACGCGCAGGGGGTT
>CATMOC010000175.1 GCA_950071955.1 uncultured Mesorhizobium sp.
GCCCGCCGAGATAGCGTCCCTTCGGCGCGGTCTCGGCCGTGGAGAAGGCTTCCGCGCAGGTCTCGTTCTTCAGCGCTTCCCAACTTGGCAGGCCGGGGCATTTCTCGGTCATGTAGGAGGGATACCACCACTCCTCCTTGGCCTTCATGCCGGTCGGGCCGACATTCTCCACCTTGCCGGTGGCTGTGGCGGCGTCCATCGCCTCGCGGCCGGTCGTCTCCCACATTTCCATGGCGACGTGCAGGTCGCCGCTTTCGAGGCCGGCGAACTGCGCCAGGTAGTCCGCCTGCACGAGTTCGACGTTGTAGCCGCCCTTTTTCAGGATCTCGGCCATCAAGTTGGTGGTGATCAGCTGCCCGGTCCAGTCGTGGAGCGTGAGCTTGATCGGATCCGTGGATTCCGGTTCGGCCTGGGCCGGCGCGGATACCAGCGACAATCCGCCCGCCACGAGCGCGGATGAGACGGCAAGTGAAAGCATTGTCCTGGAGAACATCGATCGCATCCCTCTGTGTTTCGCGTAGGCAACGACCCGGCTTCTGGCTGGCCGGATTCCCGTGTCATCGGGCAAGTGTGAAGTGCCGCAGCGTTAGCTGTCAACGGCAATGTGGGAATTGTTGGCTTCCCATTGGCATTTTGTGGTTTTGTGAGTTGAATTGCCTATCGATGCGGCACAGATTGCGCATCGCAGAGGCCGTCCATGCAGTTCACACCGCGCCAGACCGAGATCATGCTCGCCGCCCGCCGGGACGGCGCCGCCAGCATCTCCGCGCTCGCCGCCAGCCTAGGTGTCTCGCTGGAGACCGTGCGGCGTGACATCCGGCCCCTCGTCGACGACGGGCAACTGGTGAAGATGCACGGCGTGGTCCAGTTGCCGGATCACGGGCGCGAGGCGCCGTTCGACCGCCGCATGCGCGAGAACGCCGCCGAGAAGAGGCGCATCGCCCGCCACATCGCTGCGGGCATCCGGGACGGCGACAGCATCATGCTGGATACGGGGACGACGACGAGCATTCTGGCGCGCGAGCTTTCGGCCCGGCGCGAACTGACCATCGTGACCAATTCCTCCGACATCGCGCGCACATTGGCGACCGTCAACGGCAACAAGGTCTTCATGGCGGGCGGGGAACTGCACGGCGACAACGGCGCGGCCTTCGGCCGCACCGCGATCGAATTCATCGCCAGGTTCCGCGTGCGGCACGCCATCATCTCCATCGGCGCCGTCGACGCCGCGCTCGGGCCGATGGACTATCTGCTGGAGGAAGCCGAGTTCGCGCGCATGGCGCTCCAGTGCGGCGAGCGCCGCGTCATCGCCACCGACCACACCAAGTTCGGCCGCGCCGCGCTGGTGAAGGTCTGCGGCTTCGGCGACTTCGACCTGCTCGTCAGCGACCGCCCTCCTCCGGCCGAAATCGCGGATGCGATCGATGCGGCGGGGGCAACGTGGGAGGCGGCGGAGGGTTAGTCGGGCGCAAGATCGGCGGGATTCGTGTTCCTAGCACCGTGGCGCACGGCGATGACAATGACAGCGCTCTCCTCCACGAGATAGTAGAAGACATAAGGATAGGGTGTTGTAGCGATTTGTCGGAGACGCGGATGGCTGGTCCTATGACCCGCATTGGGATAGCGACGCAGCAGCCGCTCGATCTCGCGAAGTCGCTGCTTGACGCGCCGAGATCCGCCGGCGGAATTCGCGTCGATGAAATCCAGGATGGTCGCGAGTTCGGGAAGCGCTGCCGGAGTGTAGGTGAGCTTCAAAGCCCGTGCCGTGCCCAAACCGAGGAGACATCCTCTTCGGACGCGAACTCGCCGCGCCGCGCCTGCGCGAGCGACTCCGCGAAGGAGCCCTCCTGCGTCGAGGAAAGTTCGATCACCGGACCGTCCTCGCCCGCGAGATTGAGCATGATGCGCGCAATCTCGTCCTGAACATCATCAGGTAGATCGCGAGCCGCCGCGACGGCCTTTTCAAGAAGCTTCGTCATGCGGCGAGAATACCACCATCTCAGTCCGCCTCAAAGGCTCGCATCTGAATGCGCTTACAGCGCCGGATCGTTAACGACCTCGATCAGGCACGGCCCTTCAAGCGCCGAGGCGCACCGCAGCGCATCACCGAGGCCCGCCAGGCTTTCGATCCGCTCGGCGGGCATGCCGTAGGCCTGCGCGGCGAGACAAAAATCCGGTGCCGAGGGCTTTACGCCGACCGGAGCGATACCGGCCTCGACCATCGCGCACTCGATCTCCTGGAAGCCGTTGTTGTTCCAGACGACGAAGATCAATTTGGCCTTCTCGTCCATGGCCGTGCCCAGTTCGGCCAGCACAAACTGTATGCCGCCGTCGCCCGAAAGGCACACGACCGGCGCGTCCGTCAGCCCGAGCGCGGCGCCGATGGCGGCGGGCGGGCCGTAGCCGAGCGCGCCGTAGCCGGTCGCGGCGTTGAACCAGCCGCCCGGCCGGTCGTGGTCGTAGAAGAGGTTGCCGGCATAGATCGCCTGCGTGGAATCGCCCACGAGGATCGCGCCCGGCATCGCCTCGCGGATCGCCTCCAGCGCCCCGACATGCGTCCGATAGCGTTCGCCGATCTCCTGCCATGCCGCGTCACGCGCGGACGCCGCCCGCTCCGCCCCGACCGATGGAACATCGCTTGCGCCCGAGGAACGCCCGCCCGGGCTGCTTCTGTTGATTGCCACCGACAGGCCTTCAAGCGCCGACCGCGCATCCGACCGGATCGCGATTTCCGCCAGCCGCCTTGCCAGCTCTTCGGCGTCGATGTCGATCCGCACGAGGTTCTGGAGGTCCGGGAATCCGCCCACCGCGTACATATCGTAGTCGGTCGGGCCGAACTCCGTCCCCACCGCCAGCACCGCGTCGCTGCCCGCAATCAGCGCCCGCACCGCCTTCAGGCTCGGGCTGGCGGGCACCAGCAGCGGATGGGCATGCATGACGCCGCGCGCGTTGGCGGTCGCGATTACCGGCGCGTCGAGGCGTTGCGCGATCGGCGCGATCAGGTCCGCCGCGCCTTTCGCGCCACCGCCGATCAGGATTGTCGGTCGTGCCGGGCTTGCGAGTACTTCCGCCGCGCGGGCGATGGCATCCGGGTCCGGCGACGCCGCGCCACCGCTATTCGCCGCAGCGCCGTCCTCAGGGCACGGAAGCGCCATCACGTCGGTCGGTATCTCGATGTGCACCGGTCCCGGCCGACCGGACGAAAACAGCGCGAAGGCGCGGTCGATCGCGGGCGCCAGATCCTCCGGTGCCTCGATGCGCTCCGACGACAGACAGAAGGTCCGCATCAAAGCCCGCTGGTCGGGAAGTTCGTGCAGATGGCCGAGCCCCTTGCCCAGCGTGGCGCGGGCATTGACGCCCGAGATCGCGAGCACGGGAACCGAATCGGCCCGCGCCTGCGCCAGCGCCGTCACGGCGTTGGTGAGGCCCGGACCGGTGATCAGGAAGGCGACGCCGGGCTTGCCGGTGGCCCGCGCATAGCCATCGGCCATGAACCCGGCCGCCTGCTCGTGCCGCGGCGTGACGTGCCGGATGCGCGAGGCGGCGAGGCCCCGGTAGAGCTCGATCGTGTGGACGCCGGGAATGCCGAAGACGATTTCGACGCCCCTCGCCTCGAGCAGCGCGACCAGCACCTCTCCGACGGTCTTCATGCGCATGCCTCTTCGTAAGCCGGCAAAGGTCCCATGGCAAACAGCCGCTGTACGAACCGCACTCCGATCAGGTCACCGGCGAAGGATCGGGCGCGTCAGGCAGGTCGGCCCGCCCTCACAGGCGATGCACAAGGCATCCGCCTCGAAGGTCTTCACATTGCAGCCGGCCGCCTCCATGGCGGCTTTGGTCTTGGGGAAGCCCGCGACCGCGATCACCTCCCGCGGCGCGGTGGGCAGGACGTTGAGCGACAGCCCCTGGCTCTCGACGAACTCCTCGGCGTCCCCTTCGACCAGTTCGATGCTGCGCGCCTTCAGCATCTGCCAGAAAGGCGCCGGCAGCAGCGGAGAATGGACGAGCGCGAGATCGTCGGCGAGCGGGCTGATTACCGACATCAGATGCAGACACGCCTCCTCGCCCTTCCACAGCGGCAGGTCGTAGCCGAAGACCGACACGCCGGCCGGGCCGAGAATGTTGGCAAGCTGCTGGATCCCATCCTGGTTGGTGCGCACGCCGCGCCCCACTGCGAGCATGTTGCGTTCGACCCAGACGCAGTCGCCGCCTTCCACCCGTCCCGCGCCCTCGATGCGGCCGAGGATCGGAATTCCGAGCCGGCGATAGGCGGCCTCGTGGAGCGCCGGCTCGTCGCGGCGCAACGCCTTGCCCATGGACAGGATCACGGCGCCGGCGTCGCTCATCAACGACGGATCATGCGTGAAGACGGAATCGGCGAGACCGTCGTCGCCATCCTCCAGCCATTCGATCTCGGCGCCGGCCTCGGCCACCAGCGCGGCCAGCGCATCGTGCTGCCGCGCCGCCCTGGCGTCGTCGAACCCGATGCCATAGTGCCATTTCGCCCGGTCCGCGCCGCGCATGGCGCCCCTGGCGGAGCGCATGAGCACCCGCTTCAGCGGCGCCGCCATCGACTGAGAGCCAAAACCTTCCACGCCGCCGGCCTCCCGCTTCGAACCACCGCTATGATGGCGGTCCGTCCTTACACGCTTGCGAAACGGCGCGGCAAGTGCGGCAATGGTGTCTGGACCGGTCCGGTTGACGACGTTGCGCAAACCGGTCCATCTTGGACTGAACAGGGGAACGAAGAGCGTGAACACACGCCTTGGCACGACGGGATCGGTGCGATCCGCCGCGGTATTCTCGCGATGATGCAGGCGCGCGCCGATGCAATGGCGGCGCCCGCCGGCGAGCCGGCCGAGGCGATCCACATCGAGGACCTGCACAAGAAGTTCGGCCTGTTGCACGTCCTCAAGGGGGTCTCGCTCTCGGCCCGCGACGGCGGCGTGGTCGCCATCATCGGCGGCAGCGGCTCCGGCAAGTCGACGCTGCTGCGCTGCATCAACTGCCTGGAGAACCCGACCAGCGGCCTGATCCGCGTCAACGGCGAAGAGATCCGGCTGAAGGACGACGGTCACGGCGGCAAGATGCCGGCCGACCGCCGTCAGATCGAGCGAATCCGCTCGCGGCTCGGCATGGTCTTCCAGAGCTTCAACCTGTGGAGCCACATGACGCTGATCGAGAACGTCATCGAGGTCCCGGTGCACGTGCTCGGCGTGTCGAAGGCCGAGGCGACGGCGACCGGAGAGGCGCTGCTGGAGCGGGTCGGGCTCGCCGAGAAGCGCGACGTCTATCCCGCTTTCCTCTCGGGCGGCCAGCAGCAGCGCGGCGCCATTGCCCGCGCGCTCGCCATCCAGCCGCGCGTGATGCTGTTCGACGAACCGACGTCGGCGCTCGATCCCGAACTCGTCGGAGAAGTGCTGAAGGTGATCGGCGACCTCGCCCGCGAGGGCCGCACCATGGTGCTGGTCACCCACGAGATGAAGTTCGCCCGCGAAGTCGCGAGCCACGTCGTCTACCTCTACAATGGACTGGTCGAGGAGGAAGGTCCGCCCGACCAGCTCTTCGGCGCGCCCAGATCGGAGCGCCTCCAGCAATTCCTCCGCACGGTCTCGTGAGGGAGGAAGGATACCGGGGAATGAACAATGAAAGAATGGAGTAGCACCATGAGATCCATCCTGAAGCTTGCCGCCGGCGCCATGATCTTCGGCGCGATGGCGTTCGGAGCGCAGGCCCAGACCGTCAAGGTCGGCTTTTCGCCCGAGGCCTATCCGCCCTTCTGGTCGGCCGACGCCTCCGGCAACTGGACCGGCTGGGAAGTCGAGATCATCGAGGCGATCTGCGGCGAGGCCAAGCTCGACTGCGAGCTGACCCCCATCCCCTGGGATGGCCTGATCCCGGCGCTGACCACCAAGAAGATCGACGCGATCATGAACTCGATGTCGATCACCGCCGAGCGCGAAAAGACGATCGCCTTCTCTGACAAGTACTACAACACCCCGACTGCCATCATTGGTCCCAAGGGAATGGCGTTCGAGCCGACGGCCGAGGGGCTGAAGGACAAGATCATCGGCGTCCAGGTATCCACCGTCCACGCGGCCTACGTGAAGAAACACTTTGCGGACGCCGTCGCCGAGATCAAGGAGTATCAAACCCAGGACGAGGCGAACCAGGATCTCGCCGCCGGCCGCATCGATGCGACCCAAGCCGACGCGATCGCGCTCGACGCCTTCCTGAAATCCGACCAAGGCATGGCCTGCTGCGACATGAAGGGCAATGTCGCGGAGGACCTCGAGATCCTCGGACCGGGCGTCGGCGCTGGCGTCCGCAAGGAAGACACCGAACTCAAGGAGAAGCTCAGCGCCGCCATCAAGGCCATCCGCGAGAACGGTACATACGCCGAGATCACCAAGAAATACTTCGACTTCGACGTCTACGGCGGCTGATCGCCGGCCGGACCGGACGGCCTGACGCGCTGACGGAGACGCCCGCTCCACCCGCCCGGAACGTGGGAGGCTGGAGCGGGCACCGGCGCCGGGTTCAACAAGGCCAGGGAGACTTCCGCCGATCGAACATCTCCTCCTCCCCCTCGCGCAGACGTCGACCTTCGACCTTCTGGCCTTGCAACCGCCCGGCTGGGGCGGAAACCTTCTCTACGGCCTGCTCAACTCCGTCATCATCGCCGTCGGCGCGTTCGGCTTCGGCCTGATCATCGGCGTCGGCGGCGCCTACGGAAAGCTCTACGGAGGTCCGGTGATCCGCGACCTGCTAGAGGTCTACACGACCATCGTGCGGGCGATCCCCGAACTGGTGCTGATCCTTCTCCTCTATTTCGCGGGCACGGACCTCATCAACCGCGCGCTCGATGTCTTCGGTTACGACCCGATCGACATCAACGGCCTCGTTGCGGGCATCTGGGTATTGGCCTTCGTGCAGGGCGCCTATTCGACCGAGGTGATCCGCGGAGCCATCCTGGCGATCCCGCAGGGACAGATCGAGGCGGCGCGCGCCTACGGCATGTCGCCGGGCATGCTCCTGCGCCGCATGACCATTCCCGCCATGCTGCCCTTCGCCATTCCGGGGCTGGCAAACCTCTGGCTCATCGCCACCAAGGACACCGCGCTTCTGGCCATCGTCGGCTTCAACGAGCTGACACAGCAGACCCGCACCGCGGCCGGCGCCACCAAGGCCTACTTCACCTTCTTCATGGCCGCCGGCGCGCTCTATTTGGCGCTTACGCTGGTCTCCAACGTCATCATCGGCCGCATCGAGCGCTGGTCGCGGCGCGGCATGCCCTCCGTCGCGGGAGGCGCACAATGAGCGCACAGCCCGCCGCCGGCATCGTCGATGCCTCGGCCCGCGCC
>CATMOC010000176.1 GCA_950071955.1 uncultured Mesorhizobium sp.
GGGTATCGGACGAGCTACTGCCGACGCTTTGGTGCGTCAGGGCTATCACGTCATCAACCTCGATCGCGCACCATGTGTGGCGGAGAGCATCGAAACTGTTTCGGTCGATCTGCGCGATACAGCGACCCTGACTACGCTACTGGAAGATCTGGCGGGCAGGCATCGTATCACCGGGCTGGTCAACAATGCCGGATTCGCTCGCACAGCCTCGCTGGACGACACAGACGAGCCGCTTCTGTCGGACACGTTCGCGCTCAATCTGACCGTGCCCGCGCTTTGTGCTCGCATCCTCGCACCTCACATGAAGGCGCGCGGCTACGGACGCATCATCAACATATCCAGCCGGTCCGCCCTCGGCCGCGAACTGCGCACCGCCTACGCCGCTTCGAAAGGCGGCATCATTTCGATGACACGCGTATGGGCCATCGAGCTGGCGAGGTTCGGTATCACGGCGAACTGTGTCGCGCCGGGGCCGATCACGACCGAACTCTTCGACCGGATGAACCCGGAAGGCTCCGAGCGCCGAGCTCATATGGTCGGGGATATTCCCGCCGGGCGCATGGGACGGCCCGAAGAGGTAGCGGCAGCTGTCGCATTTTTCCTTTCGCGGGAGGCAGGTTTCGTCAACGGACAGACCCTTTACGTGTGCGGCGGCCTTTCTGCCGGAAAGGCGATGCTTTGACCTTCGCTGGGCAGCTCAAGAGCGATCTGGCCGCGTCGCGACCGTTGCGCGTGGTCAACATCGACTACTCCAATGCGGGGCTGGTGGAATTTCTGGGCAAGACCTGCGCCGACGTCATCTTCATAGACTGCGAGCAGGGTGACACATCGGTCGAGAGTATCGAGAACCTGGCGCGCGCGGCGCATGTCGCCGGCGTTCCGGCGATCGTCAGGACCGGGTCGCCCGACGCCGCGGTTATCGAGCGGACCCTCTTGCGCGGCGTTGATGGCATTGTCCTCCCCAGGTTGAAGACGTCCGCAGAGGCCCGCAAGGCGGTGGCGGCGGTACACTATTGCATGTCCGGCCAGCGACCCGACTTCGCGGTCATCGTGCAGGTCGAGGATATCGCGGCGGTACAGACGCTGGACGAGTTTCTCTCGGTCGAAGGCATCGACTGTTTCTTCGTCGGGCCCGTCGATCTTTCGAAGTCGATGGGGTTCGGTGGCACCTGGACGCGGACTGAAGTTCGCGACGTGGTCGAGCAGACGCTTTCCCGCATCATCGCGGCAGGCCGCGCGGCCGGAATGCTGGCTAGCCCCGATACGATCGGCGAACTCCACAGACTAGGCGTGAGCTTCCTCTATCTCCACACCAACGACTTCATTCGCCTCGGGACGGATGAGATTGCAGCCCGTTGCATGCAAATCGACTGAAAGGACCGCCTCGTGAACCAGGCAGCGCACATAGCAGACTATTCCACCCTCACCCTCACCGGCGGAGAAGCGATTGTCGAGATTCTGGAGCGGGCGGGTGTTGGCCCCATGTTCGGCATGGGCGGGTTCCAGCTGTTGCCCTTCTACGACGCGGTTCGCCGCAAGGGTCTGACGCATCATCTCATCAATGACGAGCGCTGCGGGGCATTTGCGGCTGACGCCTGGGCGCGGGTTTCGGGCAGGCCTGGCGTTTGCGACGCCACGCTGGGGCCCGGCGCCACCAATCTGGTGACGGCGCTGGTTGAAAGCTTCAACGCCGGCATCGCCCAGGTCGTGTTCGTCGGCGACACCCACCGCGACCATTCCTGGAAGAACATGACCCAGGAGACCCGCCAGCTCGATATTCTGCGCCCCGCGGTCAAGGACGTGATCCGCGTCGAGCGGTCCTCCCGGGTGCCGGAGGCGGTGCGCCGCGCCTTTGCGGTCGCCACCTCCGGCAGGCCGGGTCCTGTTGTAGTCGATGTGCCCGAGGACATCGCGCATGAGAGCTTCGACTATCCGCTTTCCGACCTCTGGATTGATCCAGCGACCACACGCTTTCCGGCTTATCGCTCGCGGCCTGACGCGCGGGCAGTCGAAAAGGCTGCCGCGGCGATCGCCAAGGCCAGCCGTCCGCTCCTGCTGGTTGGCGGCGGCATCCATATCTCGCAGGCCTATGAAGCACTGCAGGCCTTCGCTGGGGCTCACTCCATCCCCGTCGCCCACACGCTGTCGGGCAAGGGCGCCATCGCCTGCGTCCATCCGCTCTCAATCGGCCTGTTCGGGCGCTACTCGCGCATCGCCAACGAGCTGATCGAATGCTCCGACTGCCTGATCGTGATCGGTTGCAAGCTAGGCGAGATCGCCACCAAGCGTTTCCAGCTGTTCAACGGCGCCGCTCCGATCATCCACATTGAGCTGCTGCCCGAGGAGATTGGCCGCACCACGCGGACCGACCATGCTCTGGTCGGCGACGCCCGGCTTGCGCTGGAAGATCTGTCCGCCGCCCTTCACGGCGCGGCGGCGACGTCACGTGCGGCCCGGTCCGATTATGCAGCGGAAGTGACCGCCCGCATGGCCAAATGGCGCAAGGGCGCAGCCGACCGGCTCTTGTCGGATGAGGTGCCGATCAATATGGGCCGCATGCTGAACGAGTTGAACAACGAAATGCCGGCCGAGTCGGTGCTGGTTGCCGATGGCGGCTTCGCCGCGCACTGGGGCGGCCTGCTCTATGACACGAAGGCGGCGGGCCGCAGGTTCGTGGCCGACCGTGGCTTCGCCTCGATCGGCTACGGCCTGCCCGGCGCCATGGGCGCCCAGATGGCCGTGCCCGACCAGCCGGTGGTCGCCATTACCGGCGATGGTGGCTTCAACATGACGATCGGCGAACTCGAGACCGCCCGCCGCGTCGGCACGCCCTTCACCCTGATGATCGTCAACAACGCCGCGTCCGGCTACATCAAGGCGCTGCAGCATTCCATGTACGGCGCCTACCAGTCGGCCGATCTGGTCGAGATGAACTACGCGGAAATCGCCAGCGATTTCGGCTGTCACGGCATTCGCGTTGAGCATCCCGACCAACTGGCGCCGGCCATCCGTGCCGCCAATGCCGAACGCGACCGCCCTTCCGTCATCGACGTGGTCGTCACCCGCGACCCGGCCAAGATGCTGCCCGGCGTCGACAACCGAACCCTCAAGATCACCAAAGGCGACAGGCCAGTGTGAGCCTGATCCACAAGGCCGGTAGCGGAGAGAAACCAACAATCGGGCAGGAGCTCCTTCGTTCGCTTAGGAAAAATGGCGGAGTCGATCTCTACGACCAATGTGGGGGCGCACACCTCCCGTTCATCCCGCAATAGTTGAACCGGTTTCAGGGTCGAAGTGCGCCACCCCTCGCGAATCCCGACTACCGATAAATCGTCATTTGCTGCGAACAAATCAGGGCGCTCCTTCCGGCAAGTTGGATCTCGGCGCCCAGACTGCTCCAATCAGGCGACGTTGATCTGTTCAATTTCGAAAGCAAACATCGGTTCTTGGTCTCAGGGGGAACGGCGGTAACGGACCTCCGCTACCAGCAAATTCAGTTAGATAGGTAGCAACGTCTAGCCTACGAGCTCTCCCTAGGCTCACAGCCATGTCAGGCCCCGGCTGACGGATCGTTCTGTGTGGGCGAAGGTCACTTCAAGCCATCCGAGCTGTCGGACTGGCTTGTCCGGGGCCACTATCGGTCGGTCGGGCCTATCGTCGTAGATTTTGATAGCGGACTTTCGGTCTGGAAAGTCGATCCCATGGTGTGAGGCGTCGCAGACTGTTGTTGCCGCCGAATGATCGGACACGATCAGCGTTGGATTTGATCTGCGATGAACTCGCGCGGGATAAGCGTCCGCTCGCTCACCGAGAGCTGTGATGCCGGGACTTCCAGCGCCCAACTCATGGTCCACCTCATGGCCGCACTCGCCAAGTCCGAGCGCGAGTTGATCGGCGAACCCACCCACGCCCGCTTCGCGCCGCACGAGCGCGAGGCGCTCGGCTCGGACGGCCGCCAGGCCTTGGAGTGCAGGAACGGTACGCCGCAGTCCGATGCGTCCGCGCCGGTCACCCGGGCTCGGGATGTCGCCAAAGCGCATGGGATGCGCCAAAGAACACCCTATCGGATACTCCGTTACTTCGGTGCTCCTGCGCCTCGAAACGAAGTACATCCGAGCACAACCCCGCACATCCAGGTAGCTTCGCGGAGACGAACTGTCCGATCCTATTTGCCTGGCACCAAGTCGTAAGTTACCCAACCTGTCCGCGCCGCCTTCCGATCGTACACGGCGCGAGCGCGATAGTTGTTCTCGGCCGTGATCCAGCGGACGACAGTCCAGCCGCGCGTCCGCGCGATCTCTTCCAGTGCGGCAAGCATCGCGTCGGCAACGCCGGTGCCGCGGGTCTCCGGATCGACGAAGAGGTCGTCGAGAAAGCAGCCGGTGGTCGCGGAGAGCGGCCGCGCGAAGGGGCGGAAATGGGCAAGGGCGACCAGATGGTCCCCCTCCTCAGCCACCAGTCCCTCGCTCTCGTGAGCGGGATCGTGCAGCCAGCCCCATACGCGGTCGCGCATCTCGGGCGTCTGGTCAACCTTGTAGAAGTTGGCATAGCCGGAATAGAGCCGGTCCCATTCTGGCCGGTCGTCGGGCTTTGGCTTGCGGATCTGCATGGCGAGTGGGTCTCTCCTCCGTGGGCGGTGTCAGGCCTTGATGCGCTCGCCCTTCGGATCGTACCAGGGCCCGAATTGCGCGATGATTGGCCACCGCTTCATGGCGATCTCTACCTCCAGCTTACCGCTTTCGAGCCAGTCCTTCGTGACGCCGCCCTCGTTCTCGACATAGGCCAGTCCCAGCGACGCTCCCACGCGGTAGCCGTACGCTCCCGAGGTGACGGAGCCGATGATCCGGCCATCGAGAAGCACCGGCTCGTGGTGAAGCAGCAGCGGCGGCGCTTCGGTGTCGACGAGCCTGATCTGTACCATGCGCCGGCGCAGCGGTCCCGACGACTTCTGCCGGGCAAGCGCGTCGCGTCCGATGAAACCGCCCGGCTTGTCGAGCGCCACCGCGAAGCCGAGACCGGCCTGGTAGGGCGTATCCTCTTCGCCGATGTCGTGGCCCCAGTGGCGGTATCCCTTTTCCATGCGCAGCGAGTTCAGCGCGAAGAAGCCGACACGGCCGAGGCCGAGGTCGCGACCGGCCTCGATCAACGTGTCGTAGACGTGAGCGGCGAATTCGGCTTCCGCGTAGAGTTCGTAGCCCAGTTCGCCCATGTAGGTCAGCCGGCTGGCGCGAACGCGCGCGAAACCGAGATCGATTTCGCGGCTGGTGCCGAAGAGAAAGCCTTCATTGCTGAAGTCGTCCGGCGAGACGCGCCGCATCAGTTCGCGCGCCTTCGGGCCCATCACCGCCAGCATCGGCAGGCCGGAGGTGACGTCGCAGACCATGACGCGCGCGTCTTCTGGAATGTGCCGCTTCAGCCAGGACAGGTCGCGGCGCTGTGAAACGCAGATGGTGACAACCAGGAAGGCGTCCTCCGCCAGCCGCGTGACGGTGACGTCGGCCTCGATGCCGCCGATCTCGTTCAGCCATTGGGTGTAGACGACCCGGCCCACCGGCACGTCCATCTGGTTGGCGGACACCTTGTTCAATACCGTGAGCGCATCGGGCCCTTCCACACGGTACTTTGCGAAACAGCTGTGGTCGAAGATGCCCACCGCCTCGGCCGTGGTGCGGCATTCGGCGCCCACATTGGCAAACCAGCTGGGCCGGTCGTAGGAATAGCGGATGTCCGCGCGTTCTTCTTCCGTGCCGTAGAAGCCGGGCCGCTCCCACCCGGCCGCTTCCGTCATCCAGGCGCCGGCCGCCAGCAGCCTGTCGTGGATCGGCGACCGGCGGATGCCACGGGCGGTTTCGAACTGGCGCGAGGGCCAGTGAATGTCGAAGCTCACGCCGATGGATTCGCCCGCCCGCGCCGCGAGGTAGCTGCGGTTGCGCTGGAAGGTCTGGACCCGTCGCACGTCGACGTCGATCAGGTCGACCGGCGGTCGGCCGTTCTGGATCCAGGATGCGAGCGAGCGGCCGACGCCGCCCGACGAGAGGATGCCGAGCGAGTTGAAGCCGGTGGCGCAGAACAGCCCGGCGACCTCTGGCGTCTCGCCCAGCAGATACCGGTTGTCGGGCGTGAAGCTCTCCGGTCCGTTGAAGAAGAGCTGCATTCCCACCGACTGCAGGCGCGGGATCCGCTTTATCGCATCGTCGAGGTGGGGCGCGATGTGATCGAGGTCTTCGGGCAGGCTGTCGAAACTGAAATCCGCTGGAATGCCGTCGAGGCCCCAGGGTTTGCCCTTCGGCTCGAAAAAGCCGATCAGCAGCTTGCCGGCATCTTCCTTGTAGTAGGTCCATTCGTCGCCGACGAACAGGACAGGAAGGTCGCGTGGCAGATCGGGGATCGTCTCCGTGACCACATAGAAATGCTCGACTGCCTGCAGGGGCACGGTGACGCCGATCTCGGCCGCCAGCTCGCGCGACCACATGCCACCGCAGATCACCACGTGCTTCGCCCTGATCGCGCCTTGCGAGGTCATCACGCCGGTCGCGCAGCCCCCCTCCACCAGGATCTGCGTCACGGTCAGGGCTTCGACGATGCGCGCGCCGCCCATCCGCGCGCCCTTGGCGTAGGCCATCGTCACGTCGGCGGGGTTCACCTGTCCGTCCATGGGGGACCAGAAGCCGCCCACGAGATCGGATGTGTCGACCAGCGGCCAGCGCTCCTTGATGCCGGCCGCGGTGACCGCCTCGACCGGAAGGCCGAAATTGCGGGCCATGGAGGCGCCGCGGGCGAGCTCCTCGTAGCGTGCGGCATTGTTGGCGACACGAAGGGAGCCGTTGCGGCGAAAGCCGGTAGCCTGGCCCGTCTCCGCTTCGAGCGTGCCGAACAGCTCACCCGTATATTGCGCCAGTTCGGTCATCTGCCGCGTCGCACGCAGCTGCGTCACCAGGCCCGCGGCGTGCCAGGTCGTGCCGCAGGTGAGCTGCTTGCGCTCGCACAGGACCACGTCGCTGATGCCGAGCTTCGTGAGGTGATAGGCGATGGAGCAGCCGGCAACGCCACCTCCGATGATCACGACTTCGGCGCTTGAGGGAATGTCCAAGACCGGCTCCTTTCCGGAACGGACCGCCCGACCGGCACAAGGACGGCCCGGGACGGATAGTTGAATTGCATTGGGGAGTCATCGGCCTCTGCTGGATCGCTCCAGAAGCAGGGGCGCCACGATGGCGGTGAGAGCGAGGACGGCACAGAGGCCGATGGTAGGGGCATAGCTCTGCGCCCGATCGAAGAGACGACCGGCGATGTCGGGCGCGACCAATCCCGCCAGTCCGTAGGCGATGATCAGCCGCCCATAG
>CATMOC010000177.1 GCA_950071955.1 uncultured Mesorhizobium sp.
TCGCCGTCCGCGGCGCTCCCGCCCACCGTCGCGCCAGGCGCCTCGCTGTGTTCTTTCAGGAGCCGCGAGAAGCGCCGCTCCATCACCTCGCGCATCATGCCGAAATCGTCGCCGGGGGTGATGTCGGTCGAGCGGATGTTGAACTTCCGGTACTGGTTCTTCACGAAACCTTCCGGACCCGCGACGATCATCGCACCGACCGCGTTCGTGCCCATGATGTGGGAATTGTCGTAGACTTCGACGCGCCGGGGCGGCCGCTGCAGGCCGAAGGCATCGACCAGTCCGGCCAGCAGCCGCGCCTGGGAGGAGGTCTCGGCCATCCGGCGGCCCAGCGCCTCGCGGGCGTTCTGCAGCGCGTGGTCGACCAGCCCCTTCTTCTCGCCCCGCCGGGGAACCGAGATCGTGACCTTGCGGCCAGCCTTCGTGGCGAGCGCCTGCGTGAGCAGTTCCTGCTCCTCGACGACGTGCGACAGCAGGATCTGACGCGGGCACGGCTTGTCGTCGTAGAACTGGGCGAGGAAGGCGCCGAGCACCTCGGCGGATTCCAGCGAGGGATCGGCCTTGGGGAAGTAGGCGCGGTTGCCCCAGTTCTGGCCGGTGCGGAAGAAGAAGACCTCGATGCAGCTCTGTCCGCCTTCCTGGTGGATCGCGACGACGTCGGCCTCCTCGACCGACTGCGGATTGATGCCCTGATGGCTCTGGACGTGGCTCAGCGCCGAGAGCCGGTCGCGGAACACCGCTGCGCGTTCGAAATCGAGCGCCTCGGATGCCTCCTGCATGGCGCCGGAGATTTCGGCCTTCACCTTCTGGCTGCGGCCCGACAGGAAGTCCTTGGCCTCGTTGACGAGTTCGGCGTAGTCGGCCTCGCCGATCTCGCCGGTGCAGGGACCGGAGCAGCGCTTGATCTGGTAGAGCAGGCAGGGCCGGGTGCGGCTCTCGTAGACCGAATCGGTGCAGCTCCTGAGCAGGAACGCCCGCTGCAGCGCGTTGATGGTGCGGCCGACCGCGCCGGCGGAGGCGAAGGGGCCGAAATACTCGCCCTTGCGCGAGCGCGCGCCGCGGTGCTTGAAGATGCCGGGGGCGGGATGATCGCCCGTCATGAGGATGTAGGGAAACGACTTGTCGTCCCGAAGCAGGACGTTGAAGCGCGGCCGCAAGCGCTTGATCAGATTCGCTTCCAGCAGGAGCGCCTCGATCTCGGTGCGGGTGACGACGAACTCCATCGAGACCGTCTCTCGCACCATGCGTCCGATCCGGTTGGTGTGGAACCGGCCCTGCGCGTAGGTGGACACGCGCTTCTTCAGGCTGCGCGCCTTGCCGACGTAAAGGACGTCACCCGTCGCGTTCATCATGCGATAGACGCCGGGCGCGTTGGGCAGGCGCTTGACGAAATGCGCGATGACGTCGGTTCCGCTCTTGCCCGCCGCATCGATCGAGGCCGAATCCCACTCGACCGCCGGCACCTCGGATGCCGCCGCCGTTGTCTCGAACGCCTCGGCTTCGTTCTCCTCGTCGCCTTCCGGATCGTCGTTGTCGGCACCCGGCAGGAAGCCGGCGATGTCGTCTCCATCGGTCTGGGGACGTTCCTTGCGGCCGGCGGGAAGCCGGCGATGCTCTGTCTTGGTCGGGCTCATTCGCGCATGCCTGTCACATCGGGCGTCTGCCAGGCAAGATGCTGGCCACCGTCGAGAGCGATCATCTGTCCGGTGATCGACGGCGTTCCCCAGAGATATCGTATGGTGGCACCGAATTCCGTCAGCATTGGGCCACTTTTCAGGAGAAGTCCCTTCCTCTGCTCCTCGAAATCGGACTCCCCCTGGCGCTCGTTCCTCAACGTCGGGCCGGGTCCGATCGCATTGACGCGGATGCGGGGCGCGAAGGCCTGCGCCATGGTCTGCGTGGCGGTCCAGAGCGCCGATTTGGACAAGGTGTAGGAGAAGAATTGCGGTGTCAGCTTCCAGACGCGCTGATCGACGATGTTGACGACCAGTCCCGCGTCGCCGTCCGGCAGACGCTGCGCCATGTCGGATGAAAGCCGGACCGGGGCCTCCAGATGGACGGCGAAGTGACGGTCCCAGGTGCTCCAGTCCGGCGATTGCGCTTCGTCCTTCTCGAATGCCGACGCGTTGTTGACCAGAAGACGGACGGGCCCGAGAGCGGCTTCCGCAGCACGAATCACCCCGGCCACCTCGCTGCGGTTCGTGAGATCGGCGCGGACGATCGCCGCCCGTCCGCCACCATCTGCGATCGAAGCGAGAAGGGGCTCGGCTTCCGCGCAGGAGCGGTTGCAGTGGATCGCCACCGCAAATCCGTTCGCGGCAAGGTCGGCCGCGATTGCCGCGCCGATGCGCTTTGCCGCGCCGGTGACCAGCGCAACCGCCTTTTCCGCCATGATTTCCACCCGCTTCGTTAGTGTTCCATTCATATATGCGGCCAAATCGGGAAAGGAAGCGGTATACCCCCCGTGTTCGCGGCAGGCGATCATCAGAACAGCTTCTCGGTCGCGGGACCCGACTTCGAGCAAATACTTCGATTTTTCATAAACTTGTCAGTGTCAGGCGATCCCCGCTCATGCCGGTTCGGCTCGCCGCGAAGCGCCCCTGTTGCACGAATGACACGTCATCTTTCCGCCATTTCGCCGCCAGCCGATGACCCCTTTTGTCCTTCGGTTCAGCCGCATTTGTCACCGACATTCGGAACACGCCCGGCCCGAGACCATTCCTCCCAGCGGGTCGGGGCGCGTTTCAGAGTAGGAGACCAGAGCGTCTCCGCAAAGTACGGCTAAGGAGCTATAACAATGTCAAACAAGATTCTCTCCGCCAGGAATGTTGCCGCCGCCTTCGGGTTCGCGGCATTCATGGGCGCCATGCCTGCCTTCGCGGCTGACGTCATCGGCGAAGAGCCGCCGGCACCGGCGCCGATCCAGTACGACCAGGTTCCCGTGGCCTCGTGGGCTGGCGGATATGCCGGTCTGCAGGGCGGCTACAACTTCAGCGGCGAAGACGAGGTTCCCGGCAACTCGATCGATACCGACGGGTTCAACGGCGGCGTCTTCGGCGGCTGGAACGGCCAGAGCGGCATGTTCGTCTACGGTCTCGAAGCCGACATCGGGTACGATGGCACCGACGGAACCAATGCTGGCATCACCACCGAGCACGGCATCAACGGTTCGCTGCGCGCCCGCATGGGCGTTGCGGCCACCGACAACATCCTCGTCTACGGTACGGGTGGCGGCGCGGCCGCGAACGTCGAAGTGTCGGACGGCCTTACCTCCGACAAGAATACGATGCTCGGCTGGACGGCTGGTGTCGGCGCCGACGTCAAGGTGACCGAGAAGGTCTTCGTACGCGGTGAATACCGCTACACCGACCTCGGCAAGGAAGACTTCGCTCTGACCGGCGGCGCTACGGAAGTGGACTCGACGTCCAACAACTTCCTGCTCGGCCTCGGCTTCAAGTTCTGAGTCCAGCCGGTCAACACGACCGGCTTGCCTATAAAAGCATCGGAAGGCCGGACCTCACCAGGTCCGGCCTTCCGTGTCTCTGGTCCGATATTCGGCGCCGGATACTATTTCGGGAGGTATTCGAGCAGTTCGGGGAAGGTTTCGTCGAACCGCTTCATCCACCGCTTGAGCTTGGCCCTGCCACGCTGCCACTCCTCGCCGAAGCGAAGCGACAGATAACCGAGCACTGCCCGCAACGCGATGTGGCCCGCGTTGATCTTCTTGCTCAGGCGCGGCGCATTTGCATTCAAATGATCGAGCGCGCGCGTAACTTTCGCCCACTGCTTGTCGAGCCACGGCTGGTGGATCTTTTCCTCCGGCCGGAAGCGCCGTTCGTAGACATGGGCCAGCAGGCAATCCGCGATCCCGTCGGCGAGCGCCTCCAGCCGTTCGGCTTCGGCGCGCTTCAGGGCGTTGCGCGGGAAGAGCAGGTTGCCCGACATGCGGTTCAGTTGCTGCGTGATGGCCCGGCTGTCGAAAATCGCCGCGCCGTCCTCCGTCATAAGCACCGGGATCTTGCCCAGTGGATTGGCATCCATCAGCATCGCCGGTTCCGCGTTCGTGTCGACCGCGACCGATTCGAACGGGATTTTCGCATGGACTGCGGCCATGCGGACCTTGGCGCTGTAGGGCGATGCATTCGAAAAGAGGATGCGCGTCATGGGGATCCGCAGCGGTTGGAAATCGAGACTTGTGGGGCGAGGGAGGAAACGACGTCTACCGCGCCACGCGGCAGCGGCCGTCGTAGACGTTCCAGCGATCGAAACCGTCGACACATGCTTCCACGTTGGAGCCGACGCCGGCGAAGCCCATTCCTTCCTCGATGAAGTACCAGGCGGTGCGGTTCAAACCGTCAGACAGAAGGACCGTCGCTTCGCAGTAGGTGCGCGGGACCGGCCATTTCTCGGACGAATCGAGATAGCGCTGCAGCTGCACGTTGCGGAAATCGACGATCGCGACATCCGGAAGGTTCGGGACGTGCTGAACCTGATATCGGAATTTGTCCGAAACGCGCTTAAGCACCCATCCCTCGCTGCATATGCTGCCGTCCACGTAATAGCCGCTGGAAAGGTCGGCGCCGTTTGCCGGCTGGGAGATGGACAACGACCCGCCGGCTGCGAGCGCTGCCGATGTTGCCAATGCCGCGAGACGCTTCATGTGGACCTGCCGGATTCTGGGTACAAATTGTGTTTCGAGGGGCACTCTGCGGGCGGGACGGCAAACGGTCAAGACAGTTCGTTTGCCTTCCCGTTCCCGAAGGATAGAGTGAGCGACGCGGGCAGGGGGAACGGCCGATGCAAGAGGATGTCAGGGGCGTCGTCGAACGCCTGTTCAGGGCAGCCGAAGCGGCCGACATTCGCGCGGCGCTCGCGTGTTTTGCCGAGAACGGCGTGCTGATCGATCCGCACTATCCCAATCCCGAGATGCGCGGCCGGGCCGAGATCGAGAAGGGTCTGGTCTGGGGACTTTCGGTCATGAAACAGTTCGGCTTCCGGATCGCGCGGGTCTTCGAAGGCGCGGATGGCCGCAGCGCGGCATTCGAGGTCGACACGAATCACGTGCTGAAAGGCGGCCAGAAGCTCTCCTTCCCGCAGGTCTTCGTCGTCGACGTGAAGGACGGGCTGATCGTCAGTATGCGGGCCTACGAGCCCTACGGCCCGAACGGCATCGGCGGCTTCTTCCTCGGCCTGGAACGGCTGAAGCGGAGGGTCTTCCGTTAGTCGGCCTTCTCAGCCGTCGTTCGAAGGCACGGCCTCGCCCGCGATCTCTTCGACGTGCCAACTGCCGGAACCCCGTTCGCCGAGGCATCTGGCCAGCGCGGGCATGACGGTGCGCATCTCGTCGGCCAGCGGGAAGGGCGGATTGACGACCAGCATCCCGCAGCCGTCAAGTGTCGGTTCCGATGAAGGGCTTCGAATGAGGATCGAAAAATCGGTGATTCTTGGAATACCCGCCTCGCGCAGCGCATCGTGGAAGCCTTTGACCGCACCGATCTCCTTGATCGGATACCAGACCGCATAGATACCTCCCGGCCAGCGCCGGTGCGCCTTGCGGAGCCGCTCGACGATGCGGTCGAACTCGCCGGGTTCCTCGAAGGGCGGATCGATCAGCACGAGACCGCGCTTCTCCTTCGGCGGAAGCTGTGCTCCGAGCGCCAGCCAGCCATCCAGTTCGATGACCCGGACCTGGAAATCGCCGGCGAACCGCGCCTTCAGGAGCGAGGCATCCGCCGGATGGAGTTCGACGGCGGTCAGGCGGTCGCGCGAACGAAGCAGTTGGCGCACGAGTGTCGGCGAACCGGGATAGAGGCGGAGGCTGTCATCCGGATTGAGGACGCGCACGGCATCGAGGTAGGGTGCGAGCAGCTTTCGGGCTTCTTTGGGAAGCTCCGCGTCCATCAGGCGACCAACACCGCCTCGCCATTCGCCGGTCTTCTGTGCCTCCTCGGAGGAAAGGTCGTAGAGCCCCGTACCCGCATGGGTGTCGATCACCCGGAACGGCTTGTCCTTGCGCTTCAGGTACTCAATGATGCGCGCCAGCACGGCGTGCTTGACGACATCGGCGAAGTTTCCGGCGTGGTAGGCGTGGCGGTAGTTCATGGCTCGGCTTCACGTTTGGCCGCAATGCATCACCACGCGCGATCGATCCGATCAAACGAATTCGTCCGCGCGGCCTGTAACGGGCATTCGAAAGCGGCTAATGTCGCAGTATGAACCAGCACGCGCCCATCCGCATCGGCCATTCGGCCTGTCCGCATGACTGCCCCTCGACCTGCGCGCTCGACGTCGAGGTCCTCGGGCCGGATCGCATTGGCCGGGTGCACGGCGCGAAGGACAACAGCTACACCGCCGGCGTGATCTGCGCCAAGGTGGCACGCTACTCCGAACGCATCCATCATCCCGACCGGCTCCTGAAGCCGCTGGTGCGCGCTGGCGGCAAGGGGGAGGGAAGCTGGAAGGACGCGAGCTGGGAGGCCGCGCTGGACCTCGTGGCCGAAAAATTCCTCGCGGCCGAGGCGAAGCACGGCTCTGAGACGGTATGGCCCTACTACTACGCCGGCACGATGGGCCTCGTGCAGCGCGATTCGATCAACCGCCTGCGGCACGCGAAGAAATATTCCGGGTTCTTCGACACGATCTGCACCAACCTCGCCTGGACCGGTTACGTGATGGGCACCGGCAGGCTCGCCGGCCCCGATCCGCGCGAGATGGCGAAATCGGACTGCGTCGTGATCTGGGGCACCAACGCGGTCGCCACGCAGGTCAACGTGATGACGCATGCCGTGCGCGCCCGAAAGGAGCGCGGCGCCAAGATCGTCGTCATCGACATCTATGACAACGCGACGATGAAGCAGGCCGACATGGGCTTGATCCTCAAGCCCGGCACCGATGGCGCGCTCGCCTGCGCGGTCATGCACATCCTCTTCCGAGACGGGCTCGCCGACCGCGCGTATCTCGAAAAGTACACCGATGATCCCGCCGGGCTGGAACGGCACCTGCGAACCCGCACGCCCGAATGGGCTTCCGCCATCACGGGACTTCCGGTAGAGGAGATCGAGGCCTTCGCCCGGCTGGTCGGGACGACGAAGCGGACCTTCTTCCGTCTCGGCTACGGCTTCGCCCGTCAGCGCAACGGCGCTGTGAACATGCACGCTGCCCTGTCGATCGCCTCCGTCACCGGCTGCTGGCAATATGAGGGGGGCGGCGCCTTCCACTCCAACAGCGGCGTGCTGAAGCTCGATTCGTCCCTTGTCCAGGGTGGCGCGATGATGGACCCGTCGATCCGCCATCTCGACCAGTCGCAGATCGGGCGCGTCCTCACCGGAGACGCCGAC